>CAYXPO010000012.1:5027-12922 GCA_964466925.1 uncultured Nitrospirales bacterium | reverse complement strand
TTCCGGCAGTACAACTTTCATGGGCACGGCGTCCAGAATGTCCTTTTGCACGTCAATGCCGGGCATAACGCGGATAAGTTCCATGCCGCGCGCAGTGAGTTGGAATGCACCCACGTGCGTGACGTAGAAGATTTTCTTGCCCCGTTTCAGGGCTTCCTGGCCGCAGAAGGTGATTTCATCCACTTGGTCCACGAATTTGGGCTTGCCGGGATTCACCACTTTCATCAACCCGTTTTCGATCTGAATCTGTGCGCGATCGCCCCAGGACCCCACGAAGAAGGTCATGTTGGCGCACGTGGTAATGTCAATGAAACCGCCGGGACCCACGTAGTTGATGGCGCCCTCGCCGCGCTTCGACACGTTGATGTTGCCGTGGCTGTCGGCCTGGAGCATGCCGAGTATGGCCGCGTCCAAGTGCTTGTACATGCGGCGGAACACTTCGGCGGACGAAACGATTTCCGTGGGATTGACCGCGGCGCCGAAGAAGATGCCGGGAGCCGCAAGCCCGCCCAGCACGCCGCTCTCGGTAATCAGCGTGACATGCTTGAGCGCGCCGCTCTCGTAAAGGAGCCTGGACACTTCCTCCGGCAGCCCCACCCCGATGTCGGCGTTGCCGCCCTTGGGGAAGTTTTCGACAAAGAGGCTGGCGCCCAAGCGCGCGAGCGCATTGTCCACCGCACTGCGTTTTGGCGTCACACCCACGAGTTTGTTGATAAATCGCACCCGCTCGATGCCCTCATTGATGGCCACATCGCTGTTCAGCGTGAACATGGGCCAGTATTTGCGGTGCGGGACCGAACCGGTCTGCTCCGCGCCGGGGTACACGACAACGGCGTCCACGTCCTCGGCGGGAATCCAGACATCCCCCCAGCCTTCGTCCACCACCAACCCCACATTCGCGATGACAATACCGCCGTTTTTCTTGACGGCTTTGGCCATTTCGTAACTTTCGGCTTTCATGAGGCAGTTCTTCGCGTAGATGTTGCCTTTCTTGTCCGCGGACGGCATGTTAAACACCGCCACGTCCAATTTCGGGCAGGTGTAGCGAAGCTTGCCGTTGTCTTCCACCGTGATGAGCTGTTCGGCGTTTGCGGGCACCACCGGCGACCCCCGGCCCACGCGCGGATCCATGAACGTGCCCGCACCGGTATCCGTCACGACATAATTGCGGCCTTCGCCCATTTCCGCGAAGAGCAGCGCCATCAGTCCTTGCGGCAGGCACTGCAATTCCAGTTTGCCCTGGTCCGCGAGCCGCAACATGGATTTGAAGGTTTCGGTATGACCGGTGATCATCCGGGTGGTTAAACCGTCCTGGCCGATTTCCTCGAGCGTGCCCGGCACCTTGCCGCGTCCTCCAATCCCGCCCAGCGCCACCGCCGTCAAATTGCGGGGATGCCCGGTTTCGGCATGCAGCTCGCGCATGGACCAATAAATGATCGAAGAGCGGTGGTTGGCCGCCAGGCCGGAAAACCCCACCACGGAACCGTCTTTAATGAGCTTGACGGCATCGCGCGGCCCCATGAATTTTTCGTTCCCGGGGACCGTAAAACGATAGTGGGTGTTGCGCTTGTCCCACGTCAGCCGCCAGTGCACAAACTGATACAGAATATTTAACCGCGTAAAGAGATTCATACTTGACCTTTCTTGATACTGCTTCCCGCACGCCTAGTATATCCTGAAAGGCACGGGGATTTCTTCTTTGACGATTGAATAGGGACCAAGGGGAATTTTCCGGGGTTTCGGGGGCGGGTGCGATGAACAGCCCAGAATGATGAAAGGCGCCTTGACGAATCCTTCGAGCTGTGTATACAATGCAATTACTAATAATACAAGAAATATGGCAGAATTGGAGTGGCCATAAGGACGGTGTACATGTTTGAGCGCATCACTTTCGATAAAAGCATCATGGGCGGACGCGCCTGTATCCGGGGGATGCGGATTCCTGTTTCCGTTATTGTCAAACAGGTTGCTCATGGCGCTTCGGTTGAGGAAATATTACTGGGATATCCGGACCTTCAGATTGAGGATATTCAAGAAGCCGTTGAATATGCAGGGTGGTTGGCCGAAGAAAAAATTCATTGTGGATAGGAGGAACAGGTGCGGTTCTTGTTGGATATGGGGGTTAGCATGCAGGTCTGTGAATGGCTGTGAATAAAAGGCCATGAAGTTGTTCATTTGAGCGAAGAGGGCTTGGACAAACTTCCTAATGGCGAAATATTCGCAAAAGCACATCGAGAAAGAAGAGTGGTTGTTACCTTTGACCTCGATTTCGGGGAATTAGTGGCGCTTTCAGAAGGCGCTAACGCCGCTGTGATTGTCTTTCGCCTGCATAACACACGAGCAAACAATGTCATTCATCGATTTGAAGCGGTGCTGCCCCAATTAGGCTTTCTGCAGGGCGAAGGCGGCATAGTGATAATTGATGAGGCACGGTACCGCATTCGCCGGTTCCCACGTGTGAACACGTAAACAATCCTGAAACGCAAGGCAGCGGCAAAAAAGGTTCCGAACAATTGTCCGGTTTTACATGGAGAAGGCAACAATGCCGTCATCCACACCTGGGAAGAATGAATTCCACCGATAAAATGGCGAGGTTTATCTTCTCATGATCTCCACCCATAGGGCAGTTTCCAGGGCTTGCGGTATTCGCAGGCGACAAGTTTGTCGGCCTTTTTGTTTTCCATGGCCTTTTCTTTTTCGACGTTCCAATGGATTTCGCTCTGCGAACGGAAGGCCAGGTTGCCCAAATGCGCGATACTGGAAACGTAGTGGCCGACTTCCAGGTTTTCAACCGGTTTTTCGCGGGATTTGACGCAATCGAGGAAATTGCGCATATGCGCGGGGCGGGCATCGCGTCCCGCGGGACTTTTATACGCCTCGATGCTCTTTTTCTTGGGTTCCGGAATTATTTCGTATCCGCCTTCGTCCACAATCAACGTGCCTTCGGTGCCGGAAAAGAGCATGCCATGCGGTTTTCCACCCGGTCCAATGCCGCCCACAATCTGATGCTCGAAAATCAGCGTGTAGCTGGGGAAATCGTAGATGGTGACCTGCGTATCCGGCGTTTCGGTGTTGTCGTCGAGGATGCGCTTGCCACCGGAGGAACTGACCCGCAGGGGTGGCTCGGGGCCCATGGCCCACAGGCAAATGTTCAGCAGGTGGACCCCCCAGTCGGTCATCAGGCCGCCGGCATAATCCCAGTACCACCGGAAATTGAAATGGAAGCGGTTCTTGTTGAACGGACGCTTCGGGGCGGGGCCGATCCACATGTCGTAATCCACCCCTTCGGGCGGATCGCTGTCGGGCGGGTTGCCCACGCCGCCGAGCCAATCGAGATAGGCCCATGCGCGGACCATGCGAATTTTGCCCAATTTTCCGGATTGCACATATTCCACGGCTTCGCGGTAATGCGCGCCGCTGCGCCATTGCGTGCCCATTTGCACCACGCGGTTGTATTTTTTCGCCGCTTCGAGCATGGCGCGGCCTTCGTCAATGGTCTTGCCCAGCGGCTTTTCGCAATACACGTCTTTTCCCGCTTCACAGGCGTAAATGGTGGGAAGGGCGTGCCAGTGGTCGGGCGTGCAAACCAGCACCACGTCCACGTCTTTGCGGTCAATCACCCGGCGGAAATCCTTCACCCTGTCCGGCGCATGGCCCCGTTGGGCCTCCACAATCTTCGCCAAATCCGCCAGTTTGGAATCGTCAATGTCGCAAATGATCGGGCAATCCACTTCGGGATTCAGAAAAAACGTTTGCAGGTCGGCATGGGAGATGCCGCCACACCCTATGAGGCCCAGCCGGACTTTCTCGCTGGGGGGCACGGTCTGGGCGCGCGCGGCGCTGGAAAGCAGGGTGGGCACGGCGGCCATGGCCAACGCGGAAGTGCTGATAAACTGGCGGCGGCTGACGGATGCATCCATGGCGGGTCTCCTTGTTCGTTTGTTTCCTGGGCATTACTATGCCAATATGGAGTGGTCTGTGCAACCTCGTTCAGGAAGGAGACGGTTATGGACATGGAACATGTGCGGGCGTATTTCAAGAAGGACCGTTTGGCGGCGCATTTGGGCATAGAGATTGTGGAGGTTTCCCCCGGCTGCGCCACGGTGCGCATGCCCGTCCAGGATTTTCACATGAATGCGGTGGATGTGGTGCATGGCGGCGCGATTTTTTCGCTGGCGGATTATGCGTTCGCGGTATCCTCCAACAGTCACGGCACGGTGGCGCTGGCCATTCAGGCGAACATTTATTACCTGAAGGCGGGGCGGGGCGGCGTACTCACGGCCACCTCGCGGGAAGTCACCCGAAATCCGAAACTGGCCACCTACCACATCGAGGTGAAGGACGATCAGGAAAACTTGATTGCGTCGTTTGAAGGCATGGTGTACCGGAAACAGGACCCCATCACGGCGCAATCGCACTGAATTCGGGCGGAAAGAATATCCATGACGCGCAAAGAGCGATTGATGGCCTCAATACGGGGCGAAGCAGTGGACCGCCCCCCGGTGAACTTTTATGAACTCAATGCGTTGACGCAACATCCAGAAGACCCGGACCCCTATAATGTGTTCAACCATCCTTCCTGGAAACCGCTGTTGGAGTTGGTGCGGGAGAAATCGGACCGGATTGTCATGTGCGGCCCGGCGGTGGTGGACGCGGCGGAAGAGCCTGTGGAGGCTTTGACCGAGCGGGAGACGTGGGAGGAGAACGGCAGCCGGTTTGTCCGCACCCGGATTCATGCCCCAGGCCGCACGCTCACCTCGCTGACCCGCCGGGACCGGGATATAGACACCGTATGGACGGTGGAGCATTTATTGAAAGACGCGGAGGATTTGCGGGCATGGGTGGCTTTGCCCCAGTCGCCGTTTTCGGGCCGTATTGATCCCAAACCGGTGCTGGCGATAGAAGCCGCCTTGGGCGATAGCGGGATTGCCATGATTGATACCCATGATCCGCTGTGCGAGGTTGCCGGCATGTTTGACATGGCCGCCTTCACCGTCATCGGGTTGACCGAGAACCGTCTGATGCATGAAGCCCTGGAAAAGGTGGCGGGCAGATTACAACCGCGCACGGAAGCGGTGGCGCAAGCGCTGCCGGGGCGGCTCTGGCGCATTTATGGGCCGGAATACGCCGCCCCGCCGTATTTGCCGCCCTCGCTGTTTGAAGAATACGCGGCACGCTATGTAACGCCGATGGTGGACGCGATTCAGCGGGAAGGCGGTTTCGCGCGTGTGCATTGTCATGGCCGCCTCAAGGATATTCTGGACCACATCGCCGCCACGGGTTGTGTGGGGCTGGATCCCATCGAGCCGCCGCCGCAGGGGGACGTGGAATTGTCGTATGTGCGCAAGCACCATGGTTCCCAGATGACCCTCTTTGGTAATCTTGAGGTGAGCGATATCGAGAACCTGCCCACGCCGGGGTTTTCCCAAAAAGTGCAAAAAGCCTTGAAGGAAGGCACAGAAGGCGAAGGCCGGGGTTTTGTGCTGATGCCCAGCAGCGCGCCCTATGGCCGGATACTGCCGGAACTTACGTTGCGCAATTACGAAGAAATTATCCGCCTGATAGAGCGGTTGTAAACGCCGGGATTTGTGAAAATCACCCCAAAGTGCTGTGAACATGAAAGGACGTGAACAATGCACCGACTGATGGGTTGCCTGCTGATTGCGATGGGTGTTGCCGCCGCGGGATGGACGGATCCGGTAGTGAGCAAAGCGTATGACTTGAAGGTTTTTCCCCGGGAGGACTCGGTGCAGAAGGATGCGGAGACAGGAACTGAATTGCTGTTTCTGACCAAAGGCCAATACAAGGACTCAAACCTGTATTTTCATCAGCGTTCCTGGCTGGCGGACAGTTCCATGATTTTCTTTTTCTCCAAGCGGGAAAAAGGCGGCGTAATGGGGTATGTGGTGGAAACGGGGGAATTGGTGCAAATCACCACGGCGGACGGCACGAAGCTGCGCGGCCCGACCGCGGCAATAAATAAAAACAGCCTGTTTGCCCTGGCGGAGGACCGCGTGGTGGAGATTCAGCTCGCCCTTACGGTTAAAGAACATAAAGGCGGCAAAAAAGCGAACGTAACGGCCCGGGAACGGTGCTTGTGCACCATCCGAGGCATTGATGTGTATTTGAACGAGAGTTGCGATGGGCGGTATCTGGCGGCGGGCGGTGCCAACATCGAAGGGCTGGGAAGCCCCTGCCTGGTGCTCATTGATGAAACTACAGGGGCATGGGAACGTTTGTGCGCCATGCCGGAGGGCGTGGAATATCACGGGCATGTGCAGTGGAGCGTCACCAATCCGAATTGGGTGAGTTTTGCGGGCGCGCCAAACCGTCTTTGGGTGGTGGATATCCGGGATCGGAAACCCTGGTGTCCCTATGCCCAGCAAAAAGATGAACTGGTGACCCACGAGTCGTGGTGGGTGCATGACGAGTTGGTATTTTGCGGCGGCATTCATCCGAAACCTTCGGAAGATTCGCATGTGAAGGCGCTGGATATGCACAACGGCACGGTCCGGATTATCGGGGCAGGCAGTTGGTGGCCGGGCGGCACACCGGAAGAGATATCCAAACACAACTGGTGGCATGCGGCGGGAAGCGCGGATGGCCGGTGGATGGCGGCGGACAACTGGCACGGCGACATCATGTTGTTCGACCGGAAAACGTCCCGTCCGCACCTGCTCACCACAAATCATCGGACCTATGGCGGCGGCGAACACCCGGAAGTGGGCTGGGACCGCAAAGGCAAACACGTGGTTTTTGCTTCCCATAAACTTGGAGGCGTTACCGTGTGCGTGGCGGCGGTTCCCAAGGTTTGGCAGCAGGAATTGGATGCAACGCGGGCGGGCTTGGAAGCAAAATGACATTGCGACAGTTTCCTAACCACAAGCGGAATCCCCGCAAATGGAATCCCTCTTGCATAAAACGGGGAATATATTTACACTGAAGGCTGTTGTGTTCCGTCAATCCACGGCAACTAAACAAGGAGACAACTGCCATGAAGAAAAGTACTGTGCATGTGATGATGAGTGTGGCGGCCTTATTGGTCATTGGCTGCGCGGCGCATGTAATGGCCCAGGAAACCGCCAAGAGCACCCTGGACAACCTTCAGGCCGCGTATAACGGCGAATCCAATGCCAAGGCCAAGTATGAGGCCTTTGCCATCAAGGCGGATGAAGAAGGGTATAAACAGGTAGCGAGTCTGTTCCGGGCGGCCGCGCATGCGGAGGGTATTCATGCGGCCAGCCATGGCAAGGTGATTGCAGGCATGGGCGCCACGCCAAAGGCGGACATAGCAAAACCGGATGTAAAGTCCACCAAGGAAAATATCGAAGCGGCATTGAAGGGGGAATCGTATGAACGTGATACGATGTATCCTGGCTTTATAAAACAAGCGGAAGCCGACAAGAATGCCAAGGCGGTGCGGACCTTTACGTGGGCCATTTCCGCAGAGAAGGAACATGCCAAACTCTACCAGGAGGCACTGACTAATCTGGATGCCTGGAAATCGGGCCCGAAAGAGTTCCTGGTGTGTCAGCAATGTGGTTTCACCACCATGAAAACAGACCTCCAGCAATGCCCCGTATGCTTCAACCCCCGCAGCAAGATAGATGTGGTGAAATAAAGGGCAGAGTTGTTTTGGGTGCGGACTGAAACAGTCCGCACCCTCTATTGATTAAGCGAGCAGGAGGCTGAATATGATTAAGAAGGCAGGCCTGTATGGTGCGGCCCTGGCCGGGGTGGCCGTTATTCTCGCGTTTGCAGGATGGAATCTTTTTGTCACCAATCCGATGGGCTCCACCATCGCCATGGACAGGCCGCTGCAACTGTTAACCGCCGGACGGCTTGCTGCGCTTCTTGGAGTCTATGGCGTGCTCCTTCAACTGCTGCTCATCGGC
>CAYXPO010000012.1:0-5017 GCA_964466925.1 uncultured Nitrospirales bacterium | reverse complement strand
TGAACACGTTTTTGGGCTGGACCGGCTTAGCCGGGCGCATCATTATAACGGTCTTGCCGCCATGATCTTATTGATGCTGCATCCCTTGCTGGTGACACTTGGTTACAGTCTTCGCGATGAGGTGCCGTTTCTGCAACAGGAACTTGATTTTTTGCGCAACTGGGAAGATGTAATAAACGCGGCCATTGGCCTGCCAATCCTGGTTATTGTCGGAGTTTTGTCAATAGGGTTTCTGCGGCGCCGATTCCGTTATGAAGTGTGGTACCGCCTTCACCTGTTTTTGTATCTGGCCTTGGCGCTCGCCTTTGGACACCAGTTTGCCGTGGGCGGTGATTTGACCCTGAACCATTACTTCAAAGGCTTTTGGTATTTCCTGTATGGATTTGTTGCAGCGAATCTGCTCTGGTACCGGATACTCAGGCCTGTTTTTCGGATGTTCCACCACGATTTCCGAGTTGCACGTGTTGTGGCCGAAACGGATGATGTAACCTCGGTGTACCTTTCCGGAAAGCATTTAGACCGTTTTCGCAGGGTACCCGGACAGTTCTTGATAGTCCGGTTCCTGGCACGGGGATTTTGGTTTGAGGCGCATCCGTTTTCCTTGTCATGTCCCGCCAGTGAGAATTATCTTCGGCTCAGTATAAAGCAGCTGGGCGATTTCACCAGGAAGATTCCCCGCCTTGAACCGGGCACAAGGGTCCTCGTTGAGGGTCCGAATGGAGTTTTTACACCCAAACGGTGCAAAGGCGAAAAGGTTCTGT
Source organism: uncultured Nitrospirales bacterium (assembly GCA_964466925.1). Lineage (GTDB taxonomy): Bacteria > Hydrogenedentota > Hydrogenedentia > Hydrogenedentales > CAILVY01 > CAILVY01. Next base: position 4,256 of record CAYXPO010000012.1, on the reverse strand, counting down.
TTATTGCGGGTGGCATTGGCATAACGCCGTTGCGGGCCATGGCGGATGAGCTGTTGCAACAGGGCCGTGATATGGTATTGCTTTACGGGAACCGAAAACGGAACGGGATTGTGTTTGAACGGGAGTTGGCTGCATTGGGTGGGAAAGGCCTTCGGGTCGTCCATATGCTGAGCGATGATCCGGATTATCCTGGCGAAAAGGGCGTGCTTACCCAAGAAGCGATTCAACGGCTCGTGCCGGATGTCGCGGAACGGGATGTATTTGTATGCGGTCCGCCGGTGATGATGCAGGGCGTTCTGAAAGCACTTCGTTCACTGAAAGTCCCCCGCGGACGCATCTATTATGAACGATTTGCCTTATAGGCATCGGATCCTGAAAACGAGGGAGAACGTTTTATGACGGCGTTCGAGGAAGTCACGAAAGCGCGTGAAAAACGGGCTAAAACCATCGCCCGGGCCAAGGGCATCGAAAACGCATTACAGTCCGGCGCGCTGCCGAAGTTTATTGATGCAACGCTGTCGGAAATCATCGTGCTTGGACTCCTGCGGCAGAATGTGACCCGGTTTTTGTGCGTGCTGGGCCATGGTTCGACGGAGGTGGGGGAAGTCCTGCGGGTGTATGAACGGGCGGGTGTGGTGCACACGTATAATGTCCGGCACGAAGGCGAAGCGGCGCATGCAGCGGCGGCGTTGCGCTGGGTCACGGGGGAAAAGGCGGCGGTGGTGTGTTCCATCGGCCCGGGCCCTTTCCAGGCGATGGCCGCGTCCATTGTGGCGGCAAGCGACGGGCTGGGCGTGTGGTTTCTCCTGGGCGATGAAACCACGCACGATGAAGGGCCCAACATGCAGCAGATTCCAAAACATCAGCAAGGAACGCTGCTGCAGCTTGGCAACACCCTCGGAACCGCATATTGCCTTTACACGCCGGAAGCGGTGGGCGCGGCGTTGCGCAGGGGATGGGTCACGGTGGACCATCCGCACCGGGCGGGTCCCTTTTATTTGTTGCTTCCATTGAATACGCAGCCCAGCTATCTTACCCGCTTCAATTTGGATGAATTGCCCTGCGGTGCTCCGCCGCGGCTTGGTCCGGCGGTGGATGATGGCGCATACGGCGAGGCGGCGGAGGCCATTTTGAACGCGAAGCGGGTGGTGGTGAAGGTGGGCGGCGGGGCGCGCTTGGCGGGACCCGAGTTGGAAACGTTTCTTGAATTGGCGGATGCCGTGGCGGTGACAAGCCCGCTGGTGTCGGGCGTGATTCCGGTGAATCATCCGCGCAACATGACCGTAGGCGGCTCGAAGGGGTCTCTGAGCGGCAACTATGCCATGGAAGAGGCGGAACTGCTGGTGGCGGTGGGCACGCGGGCGGTGTGCCAGTCGGATTGTTCGCGCACCGGCTATCCCAAAGTGAAGCAGGTGATAAACATTAATGCGGATTTGGAGGCCGCGCTGCATTACAACCACACCATTGCGCTGGTGGGCGACGCCGCGCTCACCTTGGACCGGTTGAATGCCATCTTGCGCAAGTTTCCACGGAAAGTGCGCCCGGAGTCCGCATGGTTCAAGGCCTGCAAGGCGAAGCGCGCGGAATGGAATGCCTTCAAGGAAGAACGATACCGCGCGCCCCGTCTCCATGATCCAGTTTGGGGAGGGGAAGTGCTTACCCAACCCGCCGTGATCAAAGCCGTAACGGAGTGGGCGCGGCAAAAGAACGCGGTGTGTTTTTTTGATGCGGGCGATGTTCAGGCGAACGGTTTTCAAATTGTGGAGGACGAAAAACCGGGGCAGACCTTTACGGAGACCGGCGCCAGCTATATGGGGTTCGCGGTGTCCGCCGTATTGTCCACCGCCTTGACCTCGAAACCCTTTTACGGGGTTGCGCTCAGCGGTGACGGCTCGTTCACCATGCAGCCGCAAATCCTCATTGACGGCGTAATGCACGGGGCCACCGGCTGCATTGTGCTGCTCGACAACCGGCGCATGGGGGCCATCACGGGCCTGCAATACGCCCAATTCGGCGAAGAATACGCCACCAGCGACACGGTGGAAGTGGATTATGTGGCTTGGGCGCACTCCGTAAAGGGCGTGGCGGCGTTTCCGGGCGGACGCACCGTCGAGGAACTTCTCGATGCGCTTGAAAAGGCGCACGCGCACAAGGGCCTGTCGTTGATCCATGTACCGGTGTATTTTGGGCCGGACCCCTTGGGCGGCATGGGCGTATTCGGACGCTGGAACGTGGGCAACTGGTGTGAATCCGCACAGCGTCTGCGGCATGATATCGGGTTATAGCCGAATTATCTGTTCCACGGTAAAGATCAGGGGGCGCCCAGCAGCACCGAAACGTCGTTAATGGCCCGGTTCCCGACGATCATGTCGGCGCGTCCATCCTTGTTCACATCCGCCACGATGCCGCTGATGGGATATGACCCGCAGAAATGCATCTGCACGGCGTTGAACTTGCGCCCGCCCCGGTTCGACAACACCGACAAGAAATCACTGTCATTGGTCGTGATGATATCCAGGACTCCGTCATTGGTCACATCCGCCACCGTCACGGAATTGGGGCTTTCCCCCACGCGTATCCGTTCGCCGCGCAGGAATTTTCCCCCGGGCCGGCCATACAGCACATAAACGCTGTCATCCCCCGGATGTACGGTCACGGCATCCAGCATGCCGTCATTGTCAACGTCCCGTATCGTCATGGCGCGGGGCTGCGGACCGGTCTCATACCGTTCCCGGCTTTCATTGTCAAAGGTGCCGTCCCCGTTGCCCAGATACCGCACCACGCGCGGCGACGCCGTGTCTGTGCTGTCTTCGGGATTGTTGGTGCTGACAAACACCAAATCGAGCTTGCCGTCACCATTGAGGTCGGCCAAATGCACGTCCAGCGGAAAATTGTTCTTGTCCGCCGCCACTTGCGCTGCCTCGAAATTCCCCGTGCCTTTGCCAATCAACACGGAGATGAAATCCATGTTGGCGTTGCCCGTGACCAGGTCCGGCATGGTGTCGCCATTGATATCCGCCATGGCAATCGAGCGCGGTTCGGCGGAACCGCTGACCCCCGCGGGCAACACGGAAGCGAAGCGTTCCGGTTGAAACGTGCCATCCCCCCGGCCAAGAAAAATGGAAACGCGGCTCTTATAGAGATTGGTGACCACCACGTCCAGAAAGTTGTCCGTGTTGACATAGCCCACACGCATCGCCCGGGGCAGGTCGGATACCGGGGTGCTGATCCCGGGCTGGAAAGTTCCATCACCCTTGCCCAGCAGCACCGTCAAATCCCGGGAATCCTGACTAATCACGAGGATGTCCGGAATATTGTCGCGGTTGACGTCCGCCGAGAGCACCACCCGGGGATTGTCCCCGCCGGCGAAGTGCTCGTCGCTGTCGAACGCACCGCCCGCGCGGCCATACATGACGGACACCTCGTCCGCATTCGGGTCTGCGGAGACCAAATCCACATAGCTGTCCGCGTTAATCCGCGCAGGAATTAAATCGAAGGATTGCAGGCCGGTGCCAAACACGCGCTCGGGCCCAAAGGCGCCCGTGCCGTCGCCGTAGCGCACGGCCATTGCGCCCACAGGGACCGGCGCCGCATCCGTGCTGAAAAGCAGGGCGGCCAAGTCTATTTTATTGTCGTTGTTGAAATCGGCCAGGGCGAAACGGGTGGGCAGGCCGCTGGCAAACGGCAAGGATACGGGAGGCGCAAAAGTTCCGCCGCCAAGATTCAGGATGAGCGACACATCGCCCGAACCCGGATTACTGACAACAAGATCCATCCAGAAATCATTGTTCAGGTCCGCGGCGCCCACCATGCGCGGGTTGACCCCCGCCGCGAGGTCCACGGCGGCCGCAAACACGGCGGCCCCTTGATTAAACAATACCGACACATTGTTGGTGTTTCGGTTGGCGGCCACGAGATCGGATTGGGCGTCGCCATTGAGGTCCGCGGCGATCACCGAACGGGGCTGCTGGCCCGCGGGATACGAAACCGGCGCGGCAAACGTGCCATCCCCCGCACCCAGCAACACCGATATACTACCCAGCCCTGAATCCGCAGATACCAAATCCATCGTGCCATTGCCGTCCAAGTCCCCCGCCGTCATGGAGAGCGGCGCGGCGCCCGCCGTCAACGCCACTCGCGTTTCCGCGCTAAACGTACCGTCGCCCACCCCCAACAACAGGGAAATATCCGAGGTTCCGCTGTTAGCCGTGATCAAATCCGGGACAAGGTATCCTGCGTCCTGAAAAGCCTGGGGA
>CAYXPO010000011.1:15393-22086 GCA_964466925.1 uncultured Nitrospirales bacterium | reverse complement strand
GGGTGAACTTCACGGAGTTCAGCATCCAGATGGGCGCTTCGGATCCGGAGCGGCCGCTGGCGCGGGTGCGCTACGAGCTGGCCCGCCTCGGCGCCACGCACATCGAGACCGTGCCGCTGGATTCCTGCATCCCGGGTTTGGACAGTGTGGAATTCTAGACTGTTGGCTGCCGTTTGCGGCCCCAGAGTCATTTCTTCACTTTGAATTCATCCTTGACTTCGCCGTTGGCGGTGACCGCCTGAAATTTGCAGTGGTTGCCATCCACCTCGAAGATGTTAATGAAGCCGCCGCCCCCCACCCATGCCTCGGCAAAATCGGGCTTGGGGCCGCGCAAAGGGTCGCTGGGAATGGAGACCGAGGTGATGTAGATGGTGCCGTCCTTCGGGGATTCCACCCGTTTTCCCGCGCGCATGGGATAGGTCCGCAGATGGGTATGGACGTGCCCGGTAAGGACGAAATCCATGTGGAATTCATCGAACACCCCCCCCCACTCCTGCTTCAGCGCCTCATATTCCAGTTCTTGGGAGTAGAGGGGGAAATGAAACACGGCGAATTTCCAGGTGGCGGAACTTTTCGCCAGTTCCGCGCGCAACCACGCCGTTTGCGGGGCCGTGTCGCTCATGACGTCCAGCATGAAGAACTGGGCGTTGCTGTAGGCGAAGGTATAGGCGCGTTCCGGACCGATTTCGTTCGGGCCATTCTGGGGAAGGTTAAATATATCGAGATACATGCCGGGGCCGAGTCCCAGTTGCGCGTCATGATTGCCGATGACGGGCATGACGGGCCGTTTGTGGAACATCGGCGCGCCGTAGGTCAGGAACATGTCCCAATCTTCACGCTCCAACCCCGTGCCGACGAGGTCGCCGGAAACCGTGCAGAACGCCGTCTTGGAATAGCGTTCGAACGTGGCCGCCAGCAGATCGCCCCAATCCTTGTGGCTGTGGGTGTCGCTGCAATAAAAAAAGGTGAAACACTTGGTTTTCGAGGGGGCGGTGGTGAATTCGGCGATTTTGCTCCATTGATTCTTGGAGGGACTGCCCGCCTGGTATTCATACGACGTGCCGGAGTTCAACCCCCGCAGCACCGCGGTATGCCATTTGCACCGCCGATCATTGGCCAGCATCTTGTCGTCCATTATTTGCGAAGCGGCGTTGACCCGCTCAAACTTGGCACTTCCGTGCTTTTTCCGGTATTGCACCACGGCATCGGAAACGGCGGCATTGGTGCGCCATTGAATAGTCTGCGTGGTCTGGGGATCCTCACTCCAGGTAAGATAGACGGGGTCCGGCTTGTCCGAAGATGGAAAAGGCGTTTTCCGAAACGCGCCATTCACCAGCGCCGTCTCCCGTGCGCGGCCCCGGATCGTCGTAAGGAGTTGCTGCCCCCGCAACGCTTCGGGAACCTCCTTCAACACCAGTTCCGTCCAGTCCAGGTAGGTCTTGGCCCCATCCTTCATCTCCTCAACCAGTTGTTCCTTGGGGAAAAAACCGGACAAGGCGGCGTTGGTTCCCGGTGTTTGCGGGCCCACACACACCAAGTAGTGCGGGCGGAAATTGTCGAATCCATTGATGCCCAACCCGACCCGTCCTTTGGGAAAGGCCTTCTGCCAGACCTCATAGGTCCAATCTTCCGTATTCTTGACCTGCATGCCGGTTTTCGTGAACCCCGAATCCGCCAGCCAGAACGGGACCACTTTCTGGTCCACATTCCGCAATACGGATACGATGACCGGCGCATCCACCTCGAAACACCAATACTCCGAGGCCAACACCTTTCGTTCCCCGGGCAAGATAAGCGGTTGAAGCATGGCCTCATCCAAGACACACAATTGATCAGGTTTATAGGTGGCATAAAGGCGGTTAATGAGCGTGTTCATCACCCCGTCCACCGGGGTTTCTTCCGCCCATATCCACGGCGTCAAGAAGGTGAACACACACCCCAGAGCCACAAAACAAACCGTGTTAATCATTCTCATGCGCATGTTCGGCCTCCAATCTTGGCCAGCTTAAAATAAAGACATCAAGGACATCAAGGACAAAAAAGCCCGGGGTTGGGGTTGAGGGCTTGGGGTTTGGGGGTAATGGGTTGATGACGGCATACCTTGCACCCCATTCTCGATAATACCAAAAAAGCGCCGACGGACGTGCTGTCCGCTGGCGCTTGGCAAAATTCATGGTGGAGCTGAACAGGATCGAACTGTCGACCTCTTGACTGCCAGTCAAGCGCTCTCCCAACTGAGCTACAGCCCCGAACGCAAAAAACTCAACTCTCCGCGCGATTCAATGTTGAACTGAACCGCAACAGAGATAATACCACACCCTTCCGGCGCTGTTCAAGGAATCAATTCCGTTTACAGGACGCATCCAGGAATTTTTCCGAAATTCACCCACTTCACACCGGGAAGCCCGGACGTGCGAGGTCAGCCAATCCGCTTACTTTTTCGACTTCTGCTCCAAAAGATGATGAACCTCTTTGCGTTTCATCTTTCGGAGCGCCACGATGGCCGCTCGTGTATTGCCGCGAAAGGTCAAGCGGCCTTCTTTGTGTTCCCATTGGTAGACGCTCTGCGCGTTCACCCCCAGCAGCACCGCCAATTCCGCCTGGGAAAGATTTAACTTGGCACGGATGGCTCGGATCATCTTCGCCGTTATGCGTGACTTGTCCACTTCGTTGCCCGTGCCTTGGGCCGCTTCTTCCCGAGGTTTCCCGGCATGCTTCAAAAGCTGCCGATTTTCCCGTTCCAGCACGGCGATGCGGCGCTTGAGGTCCGCTGCGGCCCGCTTTAGCGCAACGTTGTCCTTGTGCAGGATCGCCGTCACGGTCTTGATTTCTTTCCGCGCAAGACGTTGTATTTCCTCTTTCAGGGCTTTAATGATATTGGGCATGACGTGTTTCCTTTTATTAACGTTATAATGGTTCCTACTTGCGTTTGCCATAAGCATAACAGCGAAAAGGTAACAGAATCCAGAATTACCCGGGACGCGTGCCGTTGGCAAGGAAACCGTGGTATCATGGGGAGGCATGTCGTTGAAATTTCATGGAGCGGATATATGCGCAAAGGTTTGGTTTTATTGGCTGTATTGTCGTGCAGTGCGTGGTCCTGGGGAATCACGCCGTTTATCACGCACAACTATATCGAACTCCGGTATATTGAAAAAATCTCGCGGTTCCGTTCCGGGGTGGGGCATGATTATTCCTATACGGAAACCAATGAAACCTGCCGGAGCATGAAACATTACTTCGTGCCGTATCAAAACGTGGATTGGGGCGCCATCAAGATATTCAGTCCCGTGTCCGGGACAATTTTCAAACTGGAGGCGGAATGGGTGGGCTACAAGATACACCTCTGGGCGGATGCCCCGGAAAATGTGGAGATCATCATCTTTCACATGAACCCCAAGGAAGGCCTTGCCGTTGGGTCGCATTTGACGGCGGGGGAAAATATCGGCACGCATTCCGGCAATGACACTACGACGGATATTGCAATCAATTATCAGGGGCACTTGCGATCCTATTTTGAATTGATTACGGATGACGTGTTTCAGGAATACCGGGAACGGGGCGTCACGTGGCGCTACGCGATGATCATCACCAAAGGCGAGCGTGATGCCGATCCACTCACCTGCGATGGCACCACCTTCCTCACCCAAGGCACTGTTCCGAACTGGGTCGGACTGAATCCCCCGGCTGAAGGGGAAAGCCAAGGCGAGGGTGAGGGGCTGCCCACAGAAGGTAATCCGGAAGAGGGGGAAGGAGGAATGGAAGGGGAAGGCGAAGGAACCGAAGAAGGCCTTGCGGAAGGCGAGGGGGAGACGGAAGGCGAAGGAAGCATGGAAGGGGCCGTGGAAGGAGAAGGGTTGAATGAAAGCGAGGGCGAGGGCGAGGGCGAAGGACAGGTTTTCATGCATAGCGCGGATCAAAACGCGGACGGACGAATCGGCTTGTCCGAGCTGCTGCGGGTGATCCAATTCTACAATTCCAACGGTCTGCATTGCGAAACCGGGACGGAAGACGGGTATGCTCCCGGGGCGGGCGATGATGCCTGTGTTCCTCATTCGAGTGATTATGCGCCGCGGGACTGGCGGATAGGCTTGTCGGAGCTATTGCGTCTCATTCAGTTCTTCACTTCGGACGGCTACCGCGTTTGCGAAGGCGGCGAGGATGGATTTTGCCCGATAACCGCGGAAACACCCCATCCATAATATTCTCCGGCTTGTTTTCAAGTTATACGTATGAATAATCGAAAGCGGATGCACCAGCGTGTATCCCTTGTGACTGAATAACCCAGAGTGGTTTAAGCGGAAAAGCATCGTGTCGAAGCCCCTCCTTCATCATGCGTGGCGCATGACGGCGGAGGCAGGCAAAACGTGTCCAGGTATTCTCGGAAACGAGAAGGCAACCTGGCAGGAAATGAGCCATGAAAACCGAACAAAATCCTTTGATTCGCCTGGTGCTTCCACTGACGGTTGTTGCCCTTGCCCTTCTGCCGGGCGCGTGGGCGTTTAATCCGCCGGAGGATACGGCGGGACCGCTCACGGTTCGCATGGATGGCCCGGCGGTGGTGACGGAGCATGCTTCGGCACTATCGGTCACGCTGACGAACAAAGGGAATGAAGCGATTCAAGGGCGGCTGCATCTGGGCGTTGTGGACGACTGGACCATTGATCCACCGGAGCCTGTTTCGTTTGCGTTGGGCGCGGGGGAACAAACGCGGCGGGAGTTCACGTTGACGTGCGGCCCCAACACCTATAACGCGTTGTATCCAGTGCATGCCCGGGCGGAGTGCAACGGGTATGCCGCCCATGCGGTGCTGATTATGGAGGCACGGCTTCCGGACCCTCCTCAACCGGCGTTAACCACGGCATGGTCACCCATGACGCTGGGACCGGATTCGGCGCTGCCGTTATGGCGCGTGCCGGTACACCGGACGGTTCTGAAGCTGTTCACGGATAATACTACCCTTGTGGAACCGATGGGCTGGCAAGGCGAGGAGGGCGGCACACGGACATGGGTCGTTTTTGATCAGACGGTGGATCGCGCGGGGGTGCGTCCGGCGATTTCCGTGCATCCGCCTTGGAACGGCGGGCGCACGGGCACGGCCCTGCTCGAATTTCCGCTGAACCTGCCCGCGCAGACACCGTTACGGCTCCGGTTTGCGCATGCCATTCGCACGCATGACGCGGCACGGGGTGAACCGCCAAGTGACGGAGTAACCTTCCGGGTGCGGGTGGCTCCACTGGAGGCCACGCCGGAAGCACTTGGCGAGACACTTTTTGAAAAACACAGCACGGCGATGGAATGGCAACCAGTGGAAGTGGATTTAAGCGCATTTGCCGGGAAATCCATTTGCCTGCAATTGGAGACGCATCCGGGCCCCAAGCAGGACCCAACCTGCGATCAGGCCTTCTGGGGTACGCCGGAAGTGGTGGCGGGAACCCCTCCGAAACCCAAACCACCCACTGCCCCGGAAGGCCCAGGCACCCTGATGGGTAAAACAGACACAGGTGTGGAAATCCGGTTATGGCCGGGTGTGCGCGGGTTGTTGGACAGTATAATTGGATTTTGCGGTCCTGAGAAGAGCCTGTATTTCCTGGGATTCCAAGCGCGCGTCGAAAGGGACCCTTTGGAAGACGCACAGAGTATTGCCCGCCTGATTTCCACCATGCAGGAACCGGGTATACATGGTGGATTCGCGGCTCGTCATCGCTTTGAGGGGGTTTATGGCGGTTATGATCTTCTTGGCGAACTTTGGTTCGAAGAGAACGCCTTGCGTGCGCGGTTCCAATTGGAGAACACCCCCGCGCCGCAACCATGGCAACATGTGCGCCTGGAAGATTTGGCGGCGGGGCCTTGGAGCGAGTCGGTGACACGGGTGTACGCGGGCACGGGCAATGTGCTGGAAAGTCCGGAAGCCTTTTCACTGGGCTGTGACGGGCATCAACTCGCCACATCGTTTGTGGGCGCGGAATTTACCTCGGGAATGGCGCTGGTGCAGGGTGTGGATACCCCCCCGGAACGACTTGAGGTGAACCCGGACAAGCATGTGTTTTCCTTGCATGCCGCGCATGCGCAAACCATGACTTTCATGCCCGCCGCGACGGTGTGGGATGGGGTGAAGCAATGGCGCACACTGGACCCTCGGCCCGCCGCAGGCGGTGTCAAGAAGCTGGCCGGACGTTTTGTGTTCGATCTGTGGGGAGGCCGCTATGGCGAGAGCGCCCAATCGTTGCAACGTGCATTCCGGTATGGTCTGACCGATTCCATGGTGGTATGGCACAACTGGCAGCGCTGGGGCTACGATTACCGGCTGCCGGATATTTTCCCGCCCAACCCGGACTTGGGAACCATGGAGGACTTCAAGGAATTGGCGAACACCTGCCGGGACGCCGGGGTGCTGTTCGCGCCGCACGATAATTACATTGACGTGTACCCGGACGCGGATGGATACTCGTATGCGAACATTGCATTCACGGAGGGACGTCAACCGGTACGCGCGTGGTTGAACGAAGGACGTCAGGCGCAAGCCTACCGCTGGCGCGCGGACGTGCTGCGTCCGTATATTGAGCGTAATATGAAGCTTATCCGGGACGCGTTCGCACCTTCGGCGTATTTCATTGACGTGTGGTCTTCCATCCGCCCCTATGATTATTGGACGCAGGACGGCCAGTTTTTCGATTGTGTCTCTACGCGGAA
>CAYXPO010000011.1:9824-15383 GCA_964466925.1 uncultured Nitrospirales bacterium | reverse complement strand
TACGTGGGGGGAATTGTTTTCATGGATACGGGAGTATCTGGGCGGAAACGCCCCGCAAATCAGCGAGAGCGGGCATGACCAGTTGGTGGGCTGGCTGGATGGCGGGCAAACCAACCATCTGCGGGTGGACGCGGATATACAAGGGCAGGATTCCTGGTTCACGTGGCGGGTGCGCGCGAAAGATACGGAACGGATTCCCTGGATTGATGCCGCCTATCATGACCGTTTTGTCCTGCACGGCGCCGGATACGATGCCCGGTACCGCGCGGGGTTGGATGCGCGGCTGCATGGCATCCACAGCGATGATTACATGGCCACGGAAGCGCTGACCGGGCATCCCGCCATGACACATGCCCCGTTTGGCCGGGATGTGGTGCGGAAATACTGGCTGATGCACGGTCTGGGCCGCGCATTGGCGTTGCAAAAAATGGATAGGGTCGATTTTGCCGAAGGGAATCCGCACCGTCAGCACGTGACTTGGGAGAATGGCGCGGAGGTATGGGTGAATCGCGGTGCGGATGATTGGGTGGTTGCGGAACATGTGTTGCCGCGGTACGGATTTTATGCGAAGTCGCCGGTGGACGGCGGAACGCTTGAAACCGCCATCGAACGGCGCGGCGGGGTGATTGCGGAATGGGCGCGGGGTCCGGAATGTCTCTATGTGAACGGGCGCGTGGAACCGTTGGTGCGCGTGGAAGTTGGCGCGTTGAAGTTGAGCGGCGAACGTACCCTCGAGTTGGCCTTGAATTGGACCAGCGCATTGCCGCTGGATACGGACTGGATGGTGTTTGTGCATTTTGTGGATGCCAAAGGAACCATCCTGTTTCAAGCTGACCATGCGCCGGGTGTGCCCGCGGCCCAGTGGAAGGGTTCCGTGGAAACCACCGCGCGTACGCAGATTCCGGCGTCCCTTCCATTGGACCGGTGTGTGGAACTGCGCGTGGGATTGTGGCGTGAAGGTGTGGGACGCTGCGGATGCCTGGAGGGACTGCGTGACGGGCAGCAGGGCCTTCGCTTGGGGCAAGTGGAATGGAAACAAACTGAGGGACAATTGACAGGAATTAAATGGTTGCCGTATCCGCCGCCGGAAGAATCGTATGCGGCGCGGGTCAATCCTAATGGACAGGCGGTGGATTTTGGCGGAGTGATTACCGCGGGGGCGTGCCGCTTGCATCCCGAAGGGAATTCGCTGTTTATCACCCCGCTCCCGGAAGGCAAGCCATGCATAGTGCGAATATCCTGGAACCAACTCCCGTGGAACCTGCCCGCGCCCGCCAAGGTCGAAGCAGTAACGGAAACAGGTGAGGTTAGGGAAACACGGGATGTCACAAGTGAGGGGGGACAACTCCGAGTGATGCTTGAGCCGGGTGTTTTTTCGTATTGTTTTAAGCCGTGAACAAAAAATGACAAAAAGAACGAAAAGGACGCCAGCCCTCCCCAAAGGGGCGGAGAATATATGTGCATGAAGGCGTGTAGAGAAAAACTGAAGGACGCATGAGTTGAAAAAACAGTTGTTTCTATTTTTTGCCGCGGTGGCGGCGATATCCATGGGCACGGGCATCCACGATTCCATTTTTAACAATTTCCTGTCCGACACGTTCCATCTCACGGCCAATACGCGGGGCTGGCTGGAATTTCCGCGTGAATTGCCCGGATTCCTGGTGGTGGTGATGAGCGGGCTGCTGTGCATGCTCTCCATCACCCGCGTAGGTTCCGTGGCGACGCTTCTCTTTGCCACGGGCATGGTGGGTATGGGGCTGCTCGGCACGCACCTGCCCGCGATGGTGCTCATGATGTTCACGGCCAGCGCAGGCATGCACCTGCTGATGCCGGTGGCGGGCACGATTGTGCTGGGCTTGAGCGATGAACACAACCGGGGCAAGCGGATGGGGCAGGCGGCCTCCGTGGCAACGGCTTCGTCGGTGACCGGCGCGGCCATCATCTTTTTTTTCTTCGATAAAACGCATCCGCAATACCGTACCGGCTTCTTGAGCGTGGCGGTGCTGTGCCTGCTGGCCTGTTTGTTGTACAGCCTGCTGAATATCCCCCATCTGCACCAGCCGCGTTCGCGGTTGATCGTGCGCAAGGCCTACCGGCTGTATTACCTGCTGGAGCTCCTGGCCGGGGCGCGCAAACAAATCTTCCTGACCTTCGGCCCGTGGGTGTTGATTAAAATCTACGGATTGCCCGCAACCTCCATGGCGGGACTGTTGATGATTGCCTCCATTATCGGCATTTTCTTCCAGCCGCTGGCGGGCATGGCGATAGACCGTTTTGGCGAACGCGCCATCATGATCATGGACGGGCTGGTGTTGATTTTTGTCTGCCTGGGGTATGGGTATGCACAATCCATCACGGGGACGCCCGCCATGGCGCAGCATCTCGCCTGCGGATGCTATATTCTGGACCAATTGCTCTTTTCGCTGAGCAATGCACGGGCGGTCTATATATCACGGCTGACGAATTCCCACCAAGAATTGAACTCCTCGTTGTCGCTGGGAGTGTCCATCAATCATATTGCTTCGATGACCATTCCCGCGTTCGCCGGGGCGCTGTGGGTGGGATTCGGCTATGAACGCGTTTTTCTGGCCGCAGCGGCGCTGGCGGCGCTGTGCGCCTTCACGTCAACGTTTGTACCGCGCAAGGGCGCTTATGCCGCAACTCTCCCCCCGGAAACCCAGGCCACTTACGTCATCGAAGAGAACCGGTGAAGCATGGGAACGGGTGACGGATCGGTCCGGTCAGGCGGATCAGACCGGTCCAAATAGTGTTTTTCGTTCGCTTTCTTGTGGCGCGCCCTTTTCGAGGCCCGTTCGTTTTGCCTTTTTATTCCAGGCTGCGTATACTGCCCGGAACGAACAGGTTTTTAACCAGGGATGCAAAATATGCGCTATGCCGGTTTGTCTTTCATTGTTTGTTTAATGGTTCTGGGGCTTTGGGGCACGAGTGCGCACGCAGGAATACCCGGCGCGGATACGCAGGCGGTCGTGTCGAACGCCCTCGTTTTTTCGAGAACGCCCATGGCGCAGGCGCAGGCGCTCCGCATGATGGCCGAAATCGCACAGACCTACGAAGGCGAAGGATCGGGCGAGGGTGAAGGCGAGGGCGCGATGGAAGGCGAGGGCGCGGTGGAAGGCGAAGGCGCGGTGGAAGGCGAAGGCGCGCAAGAAGGGGAAACCGCGTATTGTCCGGACGATTCCGCCTTTAGTCAGGCACCGGGCAAGATTTCCGATGCATGGAAGCTGGTGAGCAGCAAGGCGGGCGTGGACCGCGCATCGGAACGATTCGAAACCGCCTCCGGGGCGGTGTCGGAGGTCCGGTGGTGGGGCACGATCGAGGATGAGGCGGGGAATCCCGCGGGGTGTCAGAGTTTTGTGATTCGTTTCGCGGCCCTGGGGGATGTGGGCCCCGGAAACACGGTGCGGGAATACACAGTGCAGGCGATCACCACATCCACCACGGAGTTTATTGGCAAACTGCCCGTCTCGCAATTTGATGTCAGCTTGAATGAACCGTGCAGTGTCACCCGCGGCTGGATATCCATTCAGTCGAACGAAACCGGGAAGCTGTTGCGGTGGGTGGGTTCTCCGGAAGGGAACGGAAACCATATCTATGAAACATTAGGGTCCACAACCGTTGGCGGGTTTGATTTAAGCCTGTGCCTGGTTACCGAGGACATCGAGGGGGCCGCGGAAGGTCAAAACGAGGGGGAAACCGAAGGCGAGGGTGAAGGCACCTATACCTTTTGGGACTATGCGTGGATTTGGGTTGCGGTAATCATCCCTGTAATCATTATTCCCTTCATTGCGGGCGGAGTGGCCGCCAGCGGGGGATGGGACCCGTGTTTTATCGCCACGGCGGCCTATGGAACACCGTTGGCTTCGCAGATTGACGTGTTGCGGACCTTCCGCGACACGTACCTGCTGGATAACGCGCTGGGCACCGCCTTTGTGGATTGCTACTACCGGTTCAGCCCGTTCCTGGCGGACATAGTGGCGCAGCACCCATGGCTGGCGGCGGTGGTGCGGGTGTTGCTGATGCCGGTTATCCTGATGGCCCATGTCTCCATGAACAGGCCGCATTGGGTGATGCTGCTCGCGCTGGCCGTAGGCGCCAAAATGCTTTTCTGGCGGAAACACCGCACGGAGAAATAGCACGCGCCTTAAGGCAAGAAATCCGCATCAGCCGGTGGAGGCGCGTTCCGTGATGAGCACCGGCGTGCCCTCGGGGAGTTGTTCAAACGCTTGGATGACATCATCATTCAACAGCCGGATGCATCCATGCGACACCGGCGTGCCGATGCGCTCTTCCGCATTGGTCCCATGAATGTAAATGCACCGTTCATTGCTGTCCACGCTGACCCCCGCCGCATTTCGGCCCTGGTTGATCCCTGGTTCCAGACCGTCAAGTACAATCAGGCGGGTTAACACCAAATCTTCCGCGACCGTATCACCGGGTTTCCACAATTCATGGCCGTTTTTGCGGGAACGGAAAATCTGGCCCCAAGGGGCGCCCGCACCGATGCGTTGCGCCACCCGGTGCCAGCCCAGCGGCGTCTTGTTGCTGTTGGCCTCGGAACCGGTCCCGGCCGCCGCCGTCGAGCACCGCGCCTGCCATATGGGCCGGAGATTCTCCAGGATGAAAAACATCTGCTGGTCCACCGACACCCACGCGCCGCGTTTGGCCCCCACGTGCTGTATCCAGCCTTTTTCGGCGAGATGCTGGAGGTCGGCGGGAGTGAGGGTGGGGGTGGCATGGGATCGGGATTGTTGAATCATGACATGACTTCCTTCCGGGGCTTGAACCTCGACGGGGATCGTGTTCGGAGCCGTGATGGTGTATCCTGTTCCGGGGGCGTAGCGGGCGGAAATCTTCCCCCCGGAAATAGGCACGGTCAGGGTGATGTCCGGCAGTGCGGCGATTTTGGCGGGCGCGATGAGGATTTTTCTCCAGCCGGGTTCTCCGGGGCGGAGGCCCATGACATATTCGGTCAGCAGATAAATGGGGCTGCTGCTCCACGCATGACACCAACTGGTGTTCCATTTCTGATCCGGTCCCCAAGCTTCCATGCAGGTGGTCGCCCCGTTTCGGAGCATCTCGCTCCAGGAGTGCTGATCCCCGGAGGTGAGCAAATCATATCCCAAATCGTCCTCACCGTTCTTAAAACAGGCTTCTATCACGAAAGAGGCGATATAGACACCGCAATTCAGGCGCTTCTGCCGGATCATATTCAACATCGCGCTCCGGCTGGCCCCTTCCGTCAACCCGAAAAACAACGGCAGGGCGTTCGCGTGCAACGAACTGTGGGCGGAACCGGGCGCATCCACGTAAAGGCCGGTTTTGGGGTCCACAAGACATCCCGCGAACGCCTTTGCCACCCGTTCGGCTTTGGCGTCATATTCGGCTCCGTCCCGGCCCAGTTCCCGGAGCAATCCGGCGGCGGTGCGCAACGCGCCGTAATAAAAGGCGTTCACCACCGTGTTGGCCTTGTCCAGGGAGTAATCATAATCGTAATCGTCCCGCAGGTTTTTGGGCCAATCCACCAATACCATTTTCTCC
>CAYXPO010000011.1:0-9814 GCA_964466925.1 uncultured Nitrospirales bacterium | reverse complement strand
GAACAGCCCGCCAAACACCGCTTCCGCGAGGGCTTCCGTCAAGGCGCGGTCGCCGGTGTGCCGGTAATAATTCTCCAGCAACAAGGGCCATTGCAGCGAATATTCCGCGATTTCCTGCATGAAACTGCTTGGGGCAACGGCCATGAGACCCGGATGGATATACTGTGAAAGTTGAAAATCGCGCAGAGCTTTGCGCGTCAGCGTGGGGTCCGCGGTCAGCCAGAGATGCGCCCTCGACTCAATGAGGGTGTCGCCCAAGTACTGGCCCTTTTCGCGGGTGGGACAATCCACAAATACGCCTTGGGCATTCATTTCGACGCCGTTGCGGCAGATGCTCCAGATGTTTTGCAGCAGTTCGTTGCTGGAAGCGAACGTGCATTGGGACGGGTCGAAGGGATGCCGCCGCACATCCACCCACACCTGCGGCGGACCGGGCGCATCCAGAATCTCCATGTACCGGAAGGCACGATAGTCATAGAACTCGATAAGGTCGTTGCCGCCGGAGAGGATGGGTTTCTCTTCGTATTTGCAATTTGCGCGCAGTTCAAATCGCGGCAGGTCCGGCCCGCTGAGTTCTTCGGCGTGGCGCACGGTGATGGCATGGCCGCTGGCGCCCTGAATCCGGATGCGGGTATGTCCCACGATTTCACGCCCGAAATCATACACATACCGGCCTTTCCCCATATCCTTCACCGAGGCGGGTTTCGCCACGGTGTGGTACAGCGGCGGGGTGAGCTGCTTGACGAATACATGGTCCTGTTTCCCGGTGAGCGGGGCAAGCCAGGCGGAATCGTCGAATCCGTTGCTCTGCCACCCCGCGGGCATCAGGCGCATGTCCATATTTTCCGCGAACTGTGTTTTGTAACCGATGGTTTCCCCTGTGGGAAACGCCTGAAGCGGGAAACACTTCCACGACGCATCGGTCGAAAAGCGCTCGGTGGTGTTGTCGGGATAGGTAACCTCCAACGCCAGCATGAAACCGGATCGGTTGTCCGCGCTGACCCACACCCGGTTGCACAGGCCCTGGTAATAACTGTGGCTCGCCAGGCAATTAGGACCCGCTTCGAGGAAGCCCGCGACGTCCAGATAATAATAGGGATAGGCCTCGGGATAACCGGCTTCGGGCCCCTGCACCACAAACGATCCGTTCACGTAAAATTTGTAGTAATCGTCCCCGGTGATATAGAGCACGGCGGAAACCGGCTTCGCACGCAGCGTGATTTCCTTGCGGAACAGGGTATGCACATTTTGCGGCCCGCGGAATTTCGGGTCGGATTCCTTCTCCCGATGATACGTGTGAATCACGGACACGCCCTTGAACACCGGATCGCGAATCCATTCCGCGCCGCTGAAGACATCGTTCGGCTGCGCGGAAAGGGCGGCACACACACACCAACCGGCTATCAGACAAAAATTCATGACAACTCCTTGCGTTTCCCCAGGATACATGCAAACAACGGGGATAATTATGACGTACCGCACCACGGACTACAAGCCGCCGCCTGAAGCGTGACGCAAGGGTTGTTTTTATCCCGAAAACACGCTAGTCTCTATATCAGTACAAGCAGCCGTTTCGGTGGCAAATCCCATCTACCGACAAGGTGCAAATCGGTTCGGCAGCAAAAAACGTCCAACTGGAGCTGGGCGCTGCCACCGGACAAGCGTGGCGCCACAGCGCGCCAGGACACAACTTGATTTCTGAACACATGACTGTTGATCAGAACCCTAACCCGCGAATGAGATAAAACGATATGACGGAGGAAGCAGTTCAGGAAAGGCCCCCGGAAATCAATCATGTGCCCAAATTTCTGGGCTTCATGTTTTTTTATCTTTGTGTCGTTTACGCCTGCACGCTGAACATCTATCCCATGGGGCGGGATTACTCATTAATGAGTACTTCTGAGGGAGCCTATTCTAATGGAATAGTGCCTTGGACATTCCTCGAAACCTTCATTTGGGGAAATTGGACACCCGGTTATCATCTGGTGAATCTCACACTGTTGTACGGGTGCATGGTGGCGTTGTTTTTTCTAACCCGTCACATCGTTCGGGGGCCTTGGTGGATGGGCTCGTTGGCTGCCACCTTGTTTATGGCCAATCCCGTGAAGAGTGAAGCTGTATTGAATCTTTGTGGCATCCAAGATTTATTGCCAGCTTTCCTGGTGTTGGTTTCTTTGGCCTGTTATGCCTCGCATGTAAGAAAACCAAGTATGATTAAATATCTGTTTTCAGTGGTGCTGCTTGCGCTGGGCATGTGTTGCCTCGCATCTCGGGTGACAATAGTTCTGGCCTATATCCTGATCGAAATAATCATTGCCGAACGCTCGGAGCGCTGTCTGTGGAGGCTAATTCCATTTTTAATTCTCATTTTTCTTTTTGGCGCTTTTGAAGGTAAAGAAATCAAAGACAGTCTCAGCGACAATAGTTTGGATCCTTTGGGTATGTTCCTGCCATTGTATTTAATTTCTTATCCCCTTGGATTTCTTCCCGAGACGGTGGACCGATTACAGGGACACTTTGCTTGGATTGCCCTTTATGGCCTTATCCCAGTGATAGTGATTATCGGTCTGGCACACGCCTCGCGTCATCGGGCGTTTGTTTTTGGGATAGTGGCGGCAGTAAGTTTGCGGTTGTTTCAGGGGGACAATCCGTTTGATGTAGTACATATGATTGGCGGGGGGCAATTGCTGCTTCCCGTGGCCTTTATGAGTATCGCCTTTGCGGCATTGGTTCATCGTGTGATTCAGCATCCCAAATGGCTGCGTCCGATGGTGTTTCTGACGGCGGTATTGTGTGTGGTGTTTTTCGGGTTGCAATTCCAGATGAACATGATTTGGCGTTATGCGGGACAGCAGGTTTATGCGTTTCAACAAGAAGTTCAAAAGATGTGTGCACAGCATCCGGGGGTACAACTTGCCCTATTGCCCAACTATCAATATTACCGTGGTGCCCCCATAGATTTTATGGAGGCCATTATTTATAAAACTCCCTTTACGCAAGATGTCTGCGTCCCCCCGCAACAGTCAGGTTTCCCATTGCTAAGTCTCTCACGTCATGGGAGAGAATGGTACGAGATCAAAACCAAGGGGATGTCTGATGGGCGCATCGAAATAAATCTGATTCCGAAAGGTACATATGTACCGAAACGCCGGGCAAGCTGCTATAGCGCCAATTGGGAGCTGTTTTCACCCCACCGGCAGGATTGGGAGGACCAACTTTGGCCCACGCTTACCCCTATTGAAAAGGGGCCTGAAGGAATTCAACGGTTTACGTTGTCCTCCGAAGCCCCCATCGTTGAATATCAGCTTTCCCGCCCCTGGATTGACTGGTAAAGGGGGGCCTTGGGTGGGAAATGTCCGACTTTGTCCGACGAGTCATCGCCTAAGCCGTTTCCGCGTTTTGTTGCGCCCGTATGTTGGCCAAGAGCGTGAGGATGTGTTCGGCGTGTTCCGGCGGAGCCTGGACCCAGCCCCATCCTTCAGACCTCTGGAAGATGCCGTCATAGGCGAGATCATAATTGGTTTGCATGATGTGCGGGATGTCTTCCCCGGTCAACACGGCATCCAGCAGGTTGGCCTCAATTTCATTGGCAATCGGGGCAATGCGTTGTACGTCCATGAACTTTATCCTGTGGTAATGGGCAACACGCGCACGAGTTCTTCCAGGGTGGTGATGCCTTTCTTGGCTTTTTTCATGGCGTCGTCCGCCAGCGTTTCCATGCCTTTTGCCACGGCCAGCTTGTGTAATTGTGCCGTGGTGGGGCGTTCCAGCACATACTCGGAAATGGCTTGTTCCATCATCAGCATTTCCCCAATGGCGGCACGGCCCCGGTAGCCGATCCCCTGGCAAAGTTTGCACCCTTTCCCCCGGTAGAACTGTGTTTGATTCGGCTTGATGTTGAAATGTTCCCAGTAGATGGGTTCGGGGGTGTAGGGTTCCGCGCAATCGGGGCAGTTGAGGCGGATAAGCCGCTGCGCGAGCACCCCGCTGATCGAGGAAGCCACCAGGAAGGGTTCGATGCCCATGTCGAGCAGGCGGGTGAACACCCCGGCGGCGGTTCCGCTGTGGATGGTGCTGATGACGAAGTGTCCGGTCAGGCCGGATTGCACCGCCATTTTCGCGGTTTCTTCATCACGGATTTCGCCCACCATAATCACTTCCGGGTCCTGGCGCAGGATGGACCGCAAGGCGTTCGCGAAGGTGAAGTCCACATGGGCGTTCACCTGCATCTGCGAGATTTTGTCCATCGTGTATTCCACGGGATCTTCAATGGTGACAATGTTGATGGTGTTTTTCTGCTGTTGCATCAACTCTTGCAGGAGGGCGTAAATGGTGGTGGTTTTTCCGCTGGAACTGGGTCCGGTGAGCAGCAGCGTGCCCTGGGTGCGGGTAATGATTTCACGCAGCGCTTTGATGACGTGGGGCTGGAAGCCGAGCGTGTCCAGATGATACAAATCGAGGGACTCGCCCAAGAGCCGGATCACCACTTTTTCGCCCTTGATGGTGGGGATGGTGGAGATGCGCATGGGACGTCCGCAGGAGACTTTTTCCATGTCAATGCGCCCGTCCTGCGGCACATCTTTCCGATAGACGATAAGGTCCGCCAACACCTTGATGCGCGCGACGATTTTCGACTGGAATTCGGGCGCGATCACGGCAATTTGCTGGAGAATGCCGTCCATGCGGTACCGCAGGGACAGGCAATCGGCCCACGGCTCGAGATGGATGTCGCTGGCGATATGATACGCCCCCTGGCTGATCATGACATCCACGGCGTCCGCCACGCCGGTGTCGTCGTTGTTCTCCAACAATTCGGTGAGGTATTCCTGGATTTTTTTCAACGGCAAGGCCCGCGCCTGATCGTGTTCCGGTTTTCTCAACTTCCGCATAGGGCTGCTCCTCGGTGATTCGTCTTCATCTTGCGCTATTGCGGCGCAGAATTCAATAAATTATCCCGTTGAAACCCAGCCCGCGCGGGAGCCGTCTCATTATCCAGAGCGCAAATGGAGAGGCCTGTCATGAAAAAATGGTTGATTGGGTGCGGCATTATTCTGTTGATCCCCGTGATGCTGGTGGCGGACCTGTTTGTGGCCATGCTCGTTATGGCGCCCGGGAACAGCCGGGTGGACTCGCCCACGGATTTCGCAAAGAGCGTGCTGCGGGCGTCACCGCCGGCCCCGCTGGCTGGTCCCATAACCCTGAAAATCGTTACCTTCAATATTCAGGACACCTGGGTGGTGGGGTTTAACCGTCCGGAACGTATGGCGAAGATTGCAAAGGTGCTTACCAAACTGGACCCGGACCTGGTGGGGTTTCAGGAGTCGTTTATTGACAAGGACCGCAAGATTCTGGTGGATGGGCTGGTGGGTTCCCGGTTGCGGTACCAGCAGTATTTTCCCAGCGCCACGGGCGGCAGCGGACTCTTTCTGATGAGCGCATTCCCCATCAAAGAGGCCTATTTCCACCGCTATACCCAGTCCAATCCCTGGTACAAATTCTGGGAGGGCGATTGGTGGGCGGGAAAAGGCGTGGGAATGGTGCGGGTGGAATTGCCGGACAACGGGGGATATCTTGATTTCTACAATACACATGTCCAGGCCAATTACGGCATAGCGCGGTACCGCCTGATTCGCGGCGCGCAATTGCTGGAAATGGCGCAATTCATCAACGATACCCGGACCGGAACCTCGCCCGCGTTCCTGGTGGGCGACATGAATACGCACATGGGCTCCGATGAAATGAATGCCGCGCTGGCGAAAAGCGGGCTCCAGCGCTTGATGAACCTGGAATCGCGGATTGACCACATTTTCTCGGTTCAAGACCCCAAATACACGTTCGAAGTGCTGGACACTTTGTGCATCACGAAGAAATGGCCGGAAGGCTCGGAAACCTGGAGTCTCAGTGATCACAACGGCTACATGAGCACCATCCGGGTGACACCCGTTCCGGGTAAATGAGCCGCGTGTCTGTTTTGGCGCCACCACAATACGGGAAGGTGACGGATGACCCGTGCCTGTGATACATTCCACGGCGTATTGCGGGAAATGTTGACGATGCGAAAAATACAACTATGCATCCTTTTTTTCCTTGCCCTGACAGCAGTGGCCGTGGCGCAAGGCCAGTCCTCGTTGGAGGCAATCAAGACGAGCGCGGTGGAGGCGTGGGGAAAGGTGAACTCGATGAGGGCCAAGGTGTCCTCCTGGAGCACGGTGCGGATTGGGGATAGTTCGCAGGAAATGCGGGCTTCGGGGGAAACCATGTTCATGCGGGAAAACGGACGCGAAAAATACCGGCAACAAATAAAGTTAGCCGGTTCCAAATTCTCCACACCGCCTTCCGTGTGCACTTTGTATGATGGGGACAAGCTCTATGAATGGGTGTTCCCCTCGGGATACGCCCAATTTCGCAAGGAACTGGAGTGTGACCTGGCGAAAGGCCCCTTCTGGCCGGGCGGGGCATTGTTATTCCGCTTGCTGGACGAACAATTCACGCTGACGGTCAAAACCGGTTCCACCTGTCAGGGCCGTCCGGCTCACGTGCTGGAGGGTGTTCCGAAACACGCGCCGCCTTTGGCGGTCTGGAAGAAAGCGGTGTTCATGATCGATCAGGCGCTGGGTGTATTGGTCAAAGTGGACCTTTGCGATGGGAACGGCGTTCCCGTGTCGGTGATGGAGTTGTCGGAACTTCAGATCAATCCGGATATGGACAAGAACCAGTTTGTACCGCCCGCGCCGGTAAAAACGGCGCCGCCCAAGACTTGATCTTTTCCGCCCGCCCCATGTCATACTGCCTCCCATGCGTTCACGAGGCCAGATACGTTTTTTTTTGTCGTTGTTCTATCTCGGCGGGCTGTTTCTCGCCACCGGATACGTGTATCAACACATCCAATGGTTTGAGGGGCAGATCGTTGTCGAGAAGGGGAAAACAGAGCATGTGGCCGTGTGCGAATCCAACGCGGCGGCCGGATTTTCCGCGGAAGAGCGCAATTTGCCGTTGGAACTGATTGCCTTTGACAATCCCACCGCCGCCCGGTCCTATTTTGATGAAAAGGCCGTATACGACGCGGTGGCGTTGCCGTTTCATCTGCGTTTGGACGATGTGGTGGTGCTGGAGGAACGTCCGGCGAAAGAAGTGCTGGAAGTGATGCAGGCGGGCCGGAAAACCGAGTATCCCGTGACCTCCGGAACACAGTTCCCGCTGGGAAAGGATTCAGGAACCCTTTTGGGGATACAGCGATGGACGGGGCTTGTCCGCCACCCTTCGGGACAGCCCATGGCGTCGGTTTCCTGGCATCGTCCGGGCGAGGACTGGGGCGAACCGCTGTTTCTGGCGCGTGGCGCCTGGCGCATGACCGCCGCCGCCATGGCGCTCTATATGGACTGGTTCGAGAATGAGGCGTTGGCGCGGGAGGCATTGCCCAAGGCGCTGCCAGGACTCCAGTCGGCGCGCTGGGGCGTGGTGGAGGGACGGAACACCCATTGGTTCAATACGTTTTCGCCCGGGGCGGGCATGACCTTGACGGACGGCACGGAAGTCGCCTTGGTGCGGTATGACGAACGGCACGCCGCGCCGGAGGGGGAGATACCGGCCCTGCTCTTGGCGGTAAAAAAAGCGGGCCGTGTGGAAGAGGGGTGGGTGTATGCGAATGCCTCGAGCCGGGATGGGTCGATCCGCTTTGATTATCCGGGCCATTGCGAGACGGTGTTGATCGTGCATGGGTGGCAGGAGGGCATGGCTTGGGCAAGCGCCTTTTTCCAGGGGCGGTTGTGCGCCACTGTCAAAATAAGCGAAGGCCGGCCATGGACGCCGCCCTCCGGTTTTCCGTATGAACTTCGGCTCAATCAGGTGCTTCGGCAGGCCTTGCCCGCGGGGGATGACACCACCCCCGTCCATGCTCTGTCCCTCCAATTGCCCACGGGGGTTATCCATTTGCGGGAAGGTGACACCCATGTGTTTGAGGCGTTTCGTCTTCACTACCGCAAACAACCGCAGGCGCCGTTGGTGCGGTATGTAGTGAGTGTTATGGAACCGGACAAATCCCATTCATACCCGTTGAGTCCGGGGGGGAGTTTCCGGCATGGGTTCTGGCGGTTCCGGCAAGTGCCGGACAATCCGCGCGGCGCGGCAGTGGCGCGGTTAACGGCGGAACGCACCCTGGGCGGTTTCCCGCAGGCATTGGGCGCGGGGATGCTGATGATCGGTTCGCTGGGCTGGGCCGTGCTTCGGTGCATGCGTCCGGGGAAAAATCCGGATTAGAGATCGTCCACGTTGAGCATTTCTTCGTAAAACTCGCTGAAGGTGCGCCCGTGCATGCCTTTCATGAAAGCCATGGCGGCCCGGGGGTGCTTGTTCAAAATGCCGGTGATGGCATAGGGGATTTCATAACCCCAGTGCAGCTTCTCTTTAAGATCGATGAAATATTTCTCAATAAGATCAAGCACGGGCCGGACGTCGAATTTCGGGTTCTTCAGGAATCCCAACAGCAATTCGAGGGGGCAATTGCCCGCGGCGCGCCCGATGCCGTAAATACTGGCGTCCAGGTAATTCATGCCCTTGATAATGGCCTCGATGGTGTTGGCGAAGGCGAGTTGCTGGTTGTTATGGCAGTGGATGCCGATCTCTTTTCCGGGCAACAGGTTCTTGTACTTCTGGGCAAGGTAGTGAATCTGTTCGGAATAGAAATAGCCGAAGCTGTCCACAATATACACCATCTCGAAGTTGGTTTGGGCCAGTTGCCCGAGGGCTTCGTCAAGGTCCGGTTCCAAGGCATGGGACACCGCCATGATGTTCACACTCACTTCATACCCCAGCGATTTCACATGGTTGCCAAGGTGAATGGCCTTGTCAATGTCCGGCACGTAACAGGCCACCCGCACCAGTTTCACGAGCGAATCCTTGGCCGGCAGAAAGGCGTCGTAGTCGGTTCGGTCCACGTCGCACATGATGGAGATTTTGGTGTCGCATTCGTAGGCGACCTCGCGCAGGTCTTCTTCATCGCAAAAACGCCACGGACCGTTGTCCTTCGAGGAGAATTGCTTCTTATCCGCGCGGTAGCCCAGCTCCACATAATCCACACCAGCCTTGACGAGGCCGTCAAACAGGTCTTTCACCAAGGCTTTTTCAAAGCGCCAGTCGTTCATCAACCCGCCGTCGCGGATGGTGCAATCCAATACTTTTATCTGCGGTCTGTACATGGCTCATCTACTCCAGGGTGCTGCGGGACGGGGCATCCGTCCGGCGCGAAGGGCATAGCGTACCTCGTAACCATGAAAACTGTCAAATTCCGGCGGACGGGAACTGACATCACGGCAGAAAGGCGCCCGATTCCAGATCGGCAATCAACTGCTGTCCCAGCGCGATGGCTTCGGGCGGGAAATGCCAGTCCGCCACGCCCTGCGGGGAAATAAGCGCTTGGAGTTGGGGGAGTATGAGCATGTCCCGGGCCATTTCGCTGGTCAGCGACCGTGCAACATAGGTTTCTTCGTCAAACGTATCGAAAAAACTTTTCAGTCCGCGTTCGGCGTCGCCGCCGACGGCGCCGAAATCCTGGCCGTAGATGTGGAGGGAGGCGGCATAATCGGCGTAGCTGCCCACGCGGACGGCGCGCCCGGTCATGGTTTCCAGGCGTTTGGCGAGCACGCTTTGCATAAAGGTGATGCCGATGATGTTATCGGGCCAGGCTTTATACAGGTCTCGGGATCGCCACATCGTGTTCATGTTGAGCACGAGATTCCCCTGTTCGTCTTCCGGGCAGCGCAATAGCATTTCGCGCAGGCAGGGAATGTCTTCCTTGAGATAGGGGTCTATATTGGGG
>CAYXPO010000010.1:21096-22572 GCA_964466925.1 uncultured Nitrospirales bacterium | reverse complement strand
AAAACCACGGAAAGACCATCCGGGAACGATTGAAACCAGGGCATACAGCCCATGGGAGGCTTACGATGGATCGCAGGGGCTTTTTACAGGCAACGAGTCTTGCCGCGTTGGGACTTGCACAGGCACCGGGCTGCGCCACCTCGCGAAAGGCGCCGCGTGCAGAGGCCGTCTTGGAAAACGAATCCTGCCGGATCGCGTTTGATTCGGTGCATGGCGGTCTGCTTTCGCTGCGGAATACCCCGCTGGACGATGAATGTCTCAAAGGCGGCCAAGCCGGCGGACGTCCCTTTCGGGTGTTTGCGGATATGAACAAGGAGTTCGAGATCGGCCACAATGAAAAGTACCAGTTGACTTTTGAGGACCCGGCCGCCATCACTCGCAACATTCTTCAACCCGGGGTCTGCACGCTTGTTCATATCCATCGGCAAAAACATGCCCTCCACTTTATCAATACGATGGACGGACTTTAACACCATCTGCACGTCACATTGGAACCACATTCCGGCACTTCCGACTGGCTATTGCGGATCACGAACACCGGCACCGCCGCACGGGATGTACTCGTGTGTTTCCCGTATCTGGACGGCCTCCAACCCGGTCCCGATCCCGAGAAAAATCTCGCCACCGCCATGGATCAGGCGGGGCTGATTGTTCCCGCATGGGAACGCCGAGGCGGGGTCTTGGGCGAGAGCAACCAGATGTCCATGCAATGGCATGCCGTGTGGAATCCGGCTTCCCGCAGCGCCTTGGGCCTGCTGTTCATGGATGCGGAAGTGCGGCCCAAACGCCTCGTGCTGGAGCGTTCCTCGGCCTCCCTCGCCTTGCATCATTTCCCGCCGGTGCATCTGAAACCCAACGCTTCCCATACCGCGCCGTCCGTTCGGTTGCTGATATATCATGGCGATTGGCGGCCCGCGGCCCGGGCCTACCGCGCATGGCATGACCGGGCCTATGCCCGCCCAAAGCCGCCGGAATGGTTTCGCGCCTCGAATGGCAACACGGGCGTTCACTTCAAAAAGGCCGGTCCCGGCATCGCTTCCGAGTACTCCGGGCAACTGGTGCTCAACAGTTTCCGCGAACTCCCCGCCGCGCATATCCAGGCCCCGCTTGACAACTTCGAGTACGCCTTTTATTGCCGGACCTCCATGTTGGACGAAGGAAAGCAATATGCCCCGCATACGGACGGCGACAACATTATCCGGGAAGACTTGGGAGGCGCGGAGGCCATGCGCGACGGAATCGCCGGGATGCACCGCCTTGGCTTGCATGCCACATTGTATGTGGAAGGCTACATTGTTCATGAGGAAAGCGAACTGGTGAAATCCGGGAGGGGCGTCCGGTGGTCCATCATGCGCAAGGATGGCGCCATAGACAATCCCTACCGGCATCAAGGGTTCTATCCCATGTGCCCGGGGTGCGTGGAATGGCAGGACTATCTGGCCGCCATGGTGGCCCGGCTCCTCCGGGAAACCGGCG
>CAYXPO010000010.1:17929-21086 GCA_964466925.1 uncultured Nitrospirales bacterium | reverse complement strand
CTGGACTCCCTTGGCTTTTATTACCTCCCCTGCTACAATCCCGCACATCGGCATGACTCTCCGTTCGGATACAATCAGTGGATGCAACAACTCTTGGCCAAGGTGTATCAAGCGGCCACGGCCGCCAAGCCGGACGTGCTGCTGTTGACGGAGGGTTCGGCGGATTGGTACACCCCCTGGGTCCATGGGGCGCTCACCAGCCGTTGCCCCCGCGGCCTTTCCCCCATGCGGGCGGCAGTTCGCGGGTTTGGCCTTTATGTGTACGCGAGCGGTGTCTTGTGGGGGTCTCTGTCGGGATTCCAAGGGGGGTCCGCGCCAAATGCAAACCCTGATTCGCCCGATGCGCGGTGGGTTTGTGCCCAATTCCCGGTCCATGAAGCCCTCGCTTGGGGTGAGGTTCCCGATAACGACCCCGCCTGCACCGACCCCGAAATCGTCACCCGCTGTTTTTATGGCAAAGGCTACACGGTGATTATGGCGGCGCGCCCCGCCTGCCAGGAATCCATCTGGCCCCGGGGCACGGGCCTGTCGCCAAAACACGCTCCTTATACCATTGCAGTCCCCCATTTGCCGCATCGCGTGGAAGATGCCGTGGTCTGTGACATCGAGACCCTTCGCTGGCACCCACTGACCCTGGAACAGCACGGCGGCATGCTTCAGTTCTCCCTGGAGACCAACTGGGCGCTGGTGGTCCTTCGACCTCCCAACGGGCCTCGCATGGTGGATGTAGCCCCCTCCCCGTGCTGTCCCGAGGCGCTTCCGCACTGGTCCGCCCCTCCGCGGTAAATGGGGCTTTGGGAGATCAGGTTACCATCCATGCGCCCGGTCTGAAGCTCTCCCGCACGCAAGTGACCTGTCCGGAAACCGCCGAAATTTCCGTCCCCGCCGATGCGCCTCCCGGCAACTATGCCCTATCCCTATCCGGTGAAAATGTCTTGGGGGTCCGCCGCTATCTTGTGGTTAGCGATCAACGCTAAATTCAACGAGGAGGGCTTCTGCGGGCGCGTGGATGAAGAAAATGGTGAATTTGAACGAACGCAGGGCAAGTACGGGGTAATTACGAAAATTTGACATCTTTGCCAGAAACAGGGTAGACTACGCCTGTTTCAAGAACCCGATTCCGGGTTGTGGCGTGCTCGCAGGTGGGCCATTCGTATCCAATCCCATGGCGTGGCACGGGTTAGCAATGTAACGATGTGTGAGAGGAGTATAGTGTGAAAAGGACATTTCAGCCATCGAATATCCGGCGGGTTCGGACGCACGGGTTCCGGGCGAGAATGGCGACCCGGGGCGGTCAGGCCGTATTGAGCAGCCGGCGCCGGAAAGGGCGGAAACGCCTGTCAGCGTAATGAATTGTAAAGGTGATGAGCCTGTTGTGCCGGGCCAGAACAAGTTTCCACGGGCTGCGCGTCTTACCCGCAAATCAGAGTACGAAACCGTTTTTCGTAACGGCGAGAGGGTGTCGGGCCGCGCGTTCGTGTGTTATTGGCGCCGGCGGGAAGCCCAAGGATGCAAGCTGGGCATGACGGTATCGCGCAAGGTAGGCAACGCGGTGGTGCGCAATCGCATCAAGCGGCATGTCCGTGAATTCTTCAGGACGCACCGCGCGTTGTTTTGTGCGCCGGTGGACGTGGCGGTCATCGCGCGCGCGGAAAGTGCGGGGTTGAGCGGACGGAATTGTGCCGAGGCGTTGCGCGAATTGCTTCAGCGGGGAGGGATCATGCATGGCTAGAGTGCTGATTGCCTTGATCCGTCTGTACCAGCGTTTTGTATCGCCGATGCTGGGGCAAAATTGCCGTTTTCATCCCAGTTGTTCGCAGTATGCGATTGATGCGCTCCGCATCCACGGGGTACTCGTGGGTTCGGTTTACGCCATTGGCCGTATTCTGCGGTGCCAACCCTTCTGCGCGGGGGGCCATGATCCCGTGCCGGAAAAGCGGCGCAAGGAACTTCCCACATAGGCTCATCCGCACCCTGGGAGACACAGGTTTTGCTGGATGATAATCATGACAAAGAGGTGCAGCGCAAACAGCTGATAGCGATTGTGCTGATGACCTTGCTGGTGGTGGGGTGGTCGTATTTTTTCATGCCGTCCACACCCCCGTCAAAAACGCCCCCATCCGCGCCGCAAGAAGCGCGTCCGGTGGAAACGCATCCGGCGGAACCTGCGCCCGCAGCCACAGCCCCCGTGGCGGTTCAGGATGCCACCTCGTTGGCGGCGTGGCCGCCGGTGGCTTCCACGCCGGAGCCTTCGGATGAAGTGACGCTGCGGGATGAACAGTTGGCGCTGGTCTTTACGCGGGTGGGCGCGCGGTTGAAGCAGGCGACGGTGCTTCTCGGCGAGAAGGGGGTGGATTCCATTCAGTTGGTGCCGGAGTGGAAAAAGACCCCGGATGCGGAGGCGGTGTATCCGTTTGGCCTGCGGTTTAGCCCGCAGTATTTGGGGGACGAACTGGACAAGCGGCGCTGGGAAGCGGCGGTGGATGCCGCGGGGCGTTCAGTGACGTTTACGATTGAAGCGCCGGGGGTGGCGCGCGTTGTCAAGACCTTTACCCTGAACACGGGCCACACGATTGACGTGAACGTGGAGTATGTCAATCTGGAGAGCGGTCCGCGGGTGCTGGGTCTGGACAAAGCGGAGCCGGCGTTTTCGTTGAATTGGGGGCCGAATGTGGAGTCGGGGGACAAGACCAAAGGGATTCAGCAGGAAGTCCTTTGGCGCAAAGAGGGGAAGAATGAACACCATCCCACCTCGGGGCTGAAGCCGCCCGTGGACAATAGTTCCTATTCGGCGCGGGTCTTGGGTCCGGATTGGATGGCGATCAAAAGCGCGTATTTCGTGGTCGCGTTGAAACCCAACTTCGAGGGACCGGAAGGGTGGGTATTGGGCGATCCGAAGCAATTCCGCGTGGGCGTGGGGGTGCCGCGGATGCAAGTGGAGCCGGGCAAGTCTGAAACGCGCGGCTTCCGCGCGTACCTGGGCCCCACCTTGGGGAAATCGCTTCGCGAGGCATGGCCGGGTTTGGACGAGGTGCTGGAATTCTTCACCATGTTCAAGTTCATGGACACGTTCGCGAAGTGGCTCTTGGCGGTGTTGAACTGGTTCCATGATCATCTGATCGCGAATTATGGGCTTGCGATCATCTTCCTGACCGTG
>CAYXPO010000010.1:0-17919 GCA_964466925.1 uncultured Nitrospirales bacterium | reverse complement strand
GTGCGCGTCGCGGTGTTCCCGCTCACGATGAAGAGCATGAAGAACATGAAGAAGATGCAGAAGCTGGCGCCGGAACTGGAACGGATCAAGGCGGAGGTGGGCGACAACCAGCAGGAACTGCAAAAGCGCATGATGGAGATGTACCGGGAACGGGGGGTCAGCCCCTTGGGCGGCTGTTTGCCCATGTTCCTGCAACTTCCCGTGTTCATCGCGCTGTACCGGATGCTGTGGAGCGCGTTTGAATTGCGGCGCGCGCCGTTCATGCTGTGGATAACGGATTTGTCGGAACCCGACCGGCTCATCAATCTCTCCTTCGCCATTCCGATTCCGTTTTCCACGATGGCGATTCACAGCATCAATTTATTGCCCATATTAGGCGCGGTGGCGATGGTGCTCAGCGTGAAGCTCACGCCGTCGAGCGGTCCGGCCATGAATCCGCAGCAAAAGATGATGATGACGATTATGCCCGTGTTCTTCAGCATCTTTTGCTATAACCTGGCATCCGGACTGAACCTGTACATCCTCATCAGCACGCTGCTGGGAATTGGACAAAACCTCATTGTCCAAAACATCGACATTGATGTGGATGTGAAGGAGAAAAAGCCGTTGACGCGGGCGAAACACTTTTACTCGATCGCACAGGCGCGGAAGCGGCAAATGAACAAGGAAGTCCGCCGGGACAAGAAACTGAAGGATCTCGGAATGGACGGAAAAATCAAGAAAGACAGCAAGAAGAAATAACCAATGATGGGCTTCGGGCCAGCCCAGCCAACCACGCGTTCCGGCGCGGGACGCGGCAGGAGACACATACGATGCGCAGTGTTGAAGCAAGCGGGAAAACCCGCGAGGAAGCAACTCAGAGCGCCCTTCAGGAATTGGGTGTCGAGTTGTATGAAGTGGACAAGATTGAAATTTTGGACGAAGGAAGCAAGGGGTTCTTTGGGCTGGGAGCGCGTCCGGTACGCGTGAAGCTCACCGTGGAACGGCTTTCGGAAGTGCCGAAAAAGGCGGAAAAAAGCGCGGAACGGGAACGGCGCCCGGAACGCGGTGCGCGTGGTGACCGTGGTGACCGTGGTGACCGTGGTGACCGTGGTGACCGTGGTGACCGCGGTGACCGTGGTGACCGCGGTGGCCGCCGTGACCGTGGTCCGCGGAGGGAACGAGGAGAACGCGATACACGCGGTGATCGTGGTGAACGTGCCGAGCCGCGGGGTGAGCGTTCTGAGCCACGGGGTGAACGCCCCCACCGGGACCGCCCTGAGCGGGACCGGGGCGGAAGACGTTCGCAGGGCGGACGCCCGGACCGCCGGGATCGGGGAGAAGGGCGGGAACGGCGTCCGGAACGTCCGGAGCGGCGCGCGCATGCGGCGTCCGCGCCGATGGAACGCACCGGCGGGCAGATTCTGTCCGAAGATGAGAGCGCGGAAATGGTATTGAACGGAATGGATGATGCGGCCGTGGAAGACGTGGCCGTGGAAGTGGACGCGGATCCGGGGAACGCGGTGGAGGCCGCGGTGGAGGAAGCTTCATTCGAGCCGATTTCAGACGCACAGGGCAATGAGGCGGCGGCGCTGCTTCAGGAAATCATTGCCAAGATGGATATCACGGCGAAGGTGGAGTTTGCGCGGGGCGAGGACGGTTCGGCGCGGCTCAACGTGGAATCGGAAGACGGCGCGCTGTTGATTGGCCGGAAGGGGCGCAATCTGGGCGCGTTGCAATATTTGATCAACCGGGTGATTTCGCGCGGGGACGTGGCGGAGAACACCGAGCGGATTGTGGTGGACGTGGAAGGCTATGTGGGACGGCGCCGCGAGACGCTGGAAAGCATTGCGCGCAATTTTGCGGAGCGCGCGAAGCAGACGGGCCGGAATATGCGGCTGAAGCCGATGAGCCCGCAGGAACGCCGGATCATCCATGTGACACTGCAGGACGATCCGGATGTGCGCACGTTCAGCCTGGGCGAAGCGTTGTACCGCAGCGTGGTCATCAGCCCGAAGAACCAGCGGCAGGACCGGCCGCGCTACAACCGGGACCGCGGACGCGGGCGCAGCGGCCAGCGGTATCAGGGGAATCGCTCGCGCCGGCGGGACTACGACGCGGGCGCGCTCGGCGACTGAGCAATCCAGAATATAGCCATGCAGGAAGCGGCGTTTTGCCGCTTCTTTTTTTATGTAAGGATTTAATAAAGGCGGGCGCCTTGTTCAGATGAAACTTCCTCATAAGCAGGTATGACGATGTTGAAGGGTTGCAGAGTGTCGTTCTTGTGCAAGATGTGCCAGAACATGGCCTTGCCAAGAGTAGTTTCGATACAATAATGGGTATGTCTGGGCACATGGATGATACGATTGCCGCGATTTCGACGCCGCCGGGAGAAGGCGGGGTGGGGATTGTGCGTTTGAGCGGGCCGCAGGCGATTGCAATAGCGGCGCGGCTGTTTATCTCATCGCATGGGAAGACGTTTCCGTCTTCACGGCAGCGGGTGTTTCATGGGCATATCCGGGATGCCTCGGGGGCGGTGCTGGATGAGGTGCTGCTGCACGTGATGCGCGCGCCGCATAGTTACACGCGGGAGGATGTGGTGGAGATCAACTGCCATGGGGGGATGCTGCCGCTGTCGGAGGTGCTGGATGAAACGCTTCGTCAGGGGGCGCGGCTGGCGAATCCGGGCGAGTTTACCCTGCGCGCGTTTCTGAACGGACGCATCGATCTGGTGCAGGCGGAGGCGGTGATGGATCAGATTCGCGCGCGGACGCATGCGGGACTTCAGGCGGCGAACGCGGCGGCCTCGGGAACCTTGTCGAAAACGCTCCATGAAATGCATGCCGCGCTGGCGCATGCTTTGGCGCATATCGAGGCGGCGGTGGATTTCGCGGATGAGGACCTTCCGGAACTGGTGAATGAACCGCTCTTTGCGCGGCTTCGCGATGTGCACCGGAAAATGGAGGCATTGTTGCGCACGGCGGATGCGGGGCGCTTATATCGGGAGGGGGCGGCGGCGGCGATTGTGGGGCGGCCCAATGTGGGGAAGTCGAGCCTGTTTAATGCGCTGCTGCGGGATGCACGGGCGATTGTGTCGGCGCAGCCGGGCACCACACGGGACCGGATCGAGGAGTACATCACGCTGGAAGGGATTCCGCTGAAGCTGATTGATACGGCGGGCCTGCGCGCGGCGCAGGATGAGGTGGAGAAGATTGGGGTCCATATCGCGCGGCAGGCGTTGGAAAACGCACAGTTGGTGTTGTTCGTGCTGGATGCGTCGCAGGCGTTCACGGAGGCGGATCGGGAGTTGGCGGAGGAATTGAAAGGCGTGGAAGCGCCGGTGGTGGCGGTGTTGAACAAGATGGATGCGAATCCTGATCCTGTGGTTCCGGAGTGGATGCAATCGTTTGGCGCGGCGGTTCGCGTGTCGG
Organism: uncultured Nitrospirales bacterium; assembly: GCA_964466925.1. GTDB lineage: Bacteria > Hydrogenedentota > Hydrogenedentia > Hydrogenedentales > CAILVY01 > CAILVY01. The sequence goes on along the minus strand of CAYXPO010000010.1, from coordinate 14,509 downwards.
CGGTTACGGGGGAAGGCTTAAGGGCTCTGGAAGAACATTTGGCGGACCTGTTGCTGGGCGGGGTGCATTTGAATTCGGGGGAGGCATTGATCACGCGCGCCCATCAGAAGGACAGTCTGCGGCGCGCCGCGGAATGTCTGGAGCGTTTACTGAAGGATACGGCGGCTTCGCCGGAATTTCTGGCGTTTGAAATGCGTGAGGCGCTTCATGCGTTGGGGGAGATCACCGGGGAAACCACGCCGGAGGATTTACTGGGGATTATCTTCTCCAGTTTTTGCATTGGGAAATAAGAAGACCGCGCGGGAGGTCCGGAAATACGGGGAAGTCTGGAAAGCAGCGGAACACGAAAACAGGATGGGAAGATGTCGGGGCTTTGGGGGGGAGATTAAGGGCCATGAAAGATGGAGAGATGGTGTTGAAGGAGAATTTCCCGGCGTTCGAGGAGTTTTGGGACATCCGGATAGAGGAAGTGGAGTGCTTCGGTGTTTTCACCGCGGAGCAAGGCCTCTCGTGCGATTAAGTGGGCGTGGTAACGTTCGGTCCAGCGATAGGCTCCATAGAGGGAAGAACCGGCAATTAACAGGGCCAAAAGTATGCCGCAGGCCGTCGTCATGGTTTTCCGCAGGGGCAGGTTTTTTTGTTGGAGCCGGTAACTTGCCAAGGCAAGGATGGAAATCCAGAGGGGATTGGCCAGGGTGGTATAGCGGGAGCTCATGGCTTGTTCGGTGCCGAGCCCGGCGCGTGCAAAGGCGGTGATTATCGCGCTGGCAATGGCGTAGAGTCCCAAGGTGACAAAAAACATGGGCGCGAAGGAAAAGTTCATGGGGATCACGGCATCTTTTTCGCGAAACACGCCATGGCTGAGAAACGCCCAGGTCAACACCCCCACTGCACCGGCCAGCACGGCTCCGGGGCCCCAGAAACTGATGATGGGTTGTCCGAGATAGGCGGGGATATAGAAAAGGAGGTTGCCGGGTGTTTGGAAAGTGGCAAGCAATGAAGGATGATAGGCGGGGGCGTGATAATTGATAAAATATGCCGTGACGGCTGTCAGCGCCGTGATGGGCCATACTATCATCCAGGGGTTTTTGTTATTCGTCCGCACCATTAGAATGTGCCCCAGGGGCCATACCAGCATGCCATTGGCAAAGGAGAAGGTGGCGATAATGGCGGCCAGGGTGGCGGCTATGAAAGAACCATAATTCATTCCTGGCCGGTTAATCAGAACCAGGGAGAGGATGACCATGAACAGGCTCAAGAAGACTTGCAGTTGCCATCCGAGGAACCAGTTCTGCCATTGACTGAGCGAGAATAGGAGCAGGGAGGCCAGGGGTACGGTCCAAGGGATGGTGCGGGCGGTGCGCGCCAGCGGAGGCGTCAGCAAGAGGAAGATGCCGGTTCCGAGAAGGAAATTAACGGCAAGTTCAGCATAGATGTTCCAGTGGCTGCACTGGGCGAGGCTCAGCATGATTATACGGGGGAAAACGATACGATGTTCGTTGTGTTGCGCCCAGAAGTCGGCGGGGCGAAGGGCGCCATCGTGGAATTTCTGGAGGAAGGGCACGAATTCCCATTGGTCCATCCAGGGGGTGTTGTGGGAGAAGAGGAGAAACATGACGGCGAGCGCCGCGAAGGGCAACAAGGATAGGAGCCATACCCACGCAAAAGAATGTATCTTCAATGAGCTTTCCTGATCCTGCACTGTCATTACACCCAGCTCTCTTTTTCAAAGCGTAGCTCTGTGCACCCTCCTTCGTCACGCGAAGGGCGTGACTGCGGAGGGCACGCACGGGCGTTTCCTCGTACAATTTTGAAACCCGTGTCCGTGGCGGCGGAAGTATTGTATCATGAGGCGGCGGGGATGTCAGCGGCGGGCAATTCCAGGATAAAGGTGCTTCCTTTGTTTGGTTCGCTGCACACGCTTATTGAACCGCCGTGGGCTTCGGCGATGCGGCGCACAATGGAAAGGCCAAGTCCGCTGGAGGTTCCTTGGGCGCCACTGGCGGTTTTAGGGTGCAGGCGCACAAATTCACGAAACAGGCGGGCTTGGTCTTCCGGGGCGATGCCGATTCCGGTATCATGGACTTCGATGCGCACCTTGGCGTTGAGATTCACGGCGCGGACCATGATGCGCCCGCCTTCGGGGGTGTATTTAAGGGCGTTGCTGATCAGGTTTGCGGCCGCTTCGCGCACCAGCCGCGGCACTCCGTTTACCATCCGCAAATCGTTCGGGACCTCCATAGCCAGGGCCTGATTTCGCGTGCGGGCGAGGTCTTGAAATTCGGCATCAATATCCGCCAGGAGTTTCGCCACATTGACGGGGACGGCGTCTTTGAGCAGGCTGTCGGTTTCCAGCAGGGCAAGCATTTCCAAATCATGGAGAAAATCCATTTGACCGCGGAGACGCACTTTACAGCGTTCCAGCCACTGGGTCTGCTGGGTATTCAGGGAATTTTCGAGGGTGGCTTCCAGATTCATAATGTGCTGCGAGATGGCGGCGACGGGGGATTTCAGGTCGTGCAGCACGATGTGCAGGAAATCGCGCCGCATGGCGGAGAGGCGTTCGAGCTTTTCATTGGCTTCGATGAGGTGGCGCTCCCCCATGCGAAGCAAGGCCATCAGACTCGTCAGGATAAGGGCGGAAAGGGCAAAAAGCATGCCATAGACCACGAGAACGGTCAGGGCATAGCGTCCATCCAGCGGTTCGGCGCTGTTTACGGCGCCGGGCGGGTTAATGGCGGGAATCCAGCCGAGCCATTGGCCCAGGACCAAGCCCGACAGCAGGGCGTATCCAAACAGGGTTTGTGCAAAAGCGGCGCGGCGGGATAGAAAGACGGCGGCAAGAATGACGTGGAACAGATAGAACGCCTGGAAGGGGGATTTGGCCCCTCCCACCAGCCAAAGGGCCGCTGTGAGGAACAGGAAATCGAGCATGATGGTGGCATGCATCAACCCCACGAGGTAATTATACTTGGCGGCGGCTTTTTCGCGGTCCCGAAAAGGCTTCACCAGAAAGAAAACAAGGGTATTGTAGACTCCCAACGCTCCGGCAACGCCCAACAGCCACGGCACGGGAAGATGTTCCACGCCCACAACATAGGAAGCGAAGAATGCCCCCGCGGCTATTGCCAGAACCACCAGAAAACGCACCACGGCGTAGACATATAACCGGTCGCCAATCCGGCGGCTCTGGAACAGGAGCGAACGCGCCACCTCGGCGGCTCTTTTCAGGCCGTGGAGGAGTGAAGAATTCGCATGGACGACTCTGTATTCCGTTTGTACACTCCTTATGGGTAATGCGTTGTCAAAGGCGCAAAGTATTTTGCAGTTTTATCAGCTTGGGGATTATACCACAACTCGTGTGGGAAACCGCCGGAGACGCGCCATGGTTGCGGGCATGTTGATTTCAGATGGATTTTGGTAGGATGAAGCCGGTGCAAACCGGGAGGAAGGGTTATGCGGGTGAAGCGAAAATTTGCATGGACTATGCTCTTTGTTGCGGTGTTTGCGGGGACGTCACAGACCGGGAGGGCGGTTGAGATGAAGGCGGGGGTGGCAAAAGCGGTGATTACGCCGCCGTTGGATACCCCGTTGGTGATGGTGAACGAGGAGCGTTTTGACGGGCTAACGCATGATATTTTTGCGCGGGCGCTGGTGTTGAATGACGGGGCGAAGCGTCTGGTGATACTGGCGAATGATTTGAATTGCCTCGATGTGGCGACGCCCTTGTTGCGCAAACGGTGCAAGGATGAATTAGGGATCGAAGCGGCCTATTTTGTGCCGTTGGCCACGCATAATCACACCGCGCCGATTCAGATAGTGCCGGAGAATTTCCCTTATGGACGCTGGCTGGCGGATCGGATGTTTGCACTGATCCAGGAGGCGGTGGTGCAAGAGCAGGGCCCCGTGACGATTCGATTTGGCTCGGGGCATGGGTACTTTCTGAAGGCGCTGGGAAATGCCCCGGCGGATTATGAGTTGCAGGCGCTGGAGGTTCTACGGGGCGAAACGCCGGTGGCGCTGCTCTTTAATCATCCCACACATCCGCTTCAGGCGGACCCGAAGAAAATTGATGTGGGGCATCCCGGGTATGCGGTGGAGGAACTGGAGCGGCGGTTGCCGGGCGTGATGGCGTTATACGGGGATGCCTGCGGGGGAAATCAATTCACCTCCCTGGGGATGGAGGGAACGCTGGAATCGGTGAAACTGCTGGGCAGCCGTCTGGCGGATTCGGTGATGGAGGTTCTCCAAGGCCGTATGGACGAGATCACAGGGAGTATTGAAAGCCGGTTGGAGGTGATTCCGCTGCCCTTGGCGGCGCCGATGCCATATGAGCAAGCGCAGCAATTATCTCATCATTTCCCGAAGGATATAGGTTTTGTACCGTATCCGCATCCCGATCGCCCCTCGAATTGGGTGCGCAATTTGATGAAGCATTACAAAGAGAACATACCGTTTCCCACGCGGACGACCGACCGGGTTTGCACGGATGATGGTTTTCTGGTGCCCACATACGAGACGCCGCGGGAGTATCCGTGCCGGTATGAGGAGACCATCGTGGCGAAGATTGGACCGCTGGTGTTTGTGGCAATGCAGGGGGAGGTCTGCGCGCCGATTGGGATGCGCATCAAGGATGCCTACCGGCAGGAAATGCCCATTATGGTGTTTGGCTACATGGGGGAGCATAATCTGTATATTCCGACGCGCGAGCTGGTCCGGCTGGGGTATTACCAGGCGCAGGTGATCCAGATTCAGTATGCGTCGCCGGTGGGATGGGCCTTGAGCGTGGAAGACGACATGGTGGCGGGGGTGAAACGGCTGATCAGCCGGGTAATCAACAAGGATTGAGCGGGTTTAGTGAAAGAGGTCCGCGTAGCCTTCCTTTTCCCGGATGCGCAGCAATTCCTGATACATGGCATCGCCCAAGGCGGACTTGAGGCTGTTTTCGTATTGCGCACGCCCTTCGGAACCCCGGGTTTCAAGATCGCGTTTGAGATTCTCCTGAAATTTCTTTTTGCGAACACAGTCGAGTTCATTGCGCAGCGTGTATACGGTGCTGAGCCATTGCGGGTCTTGCGCAGCCTTTTTCTCGACAATGCGGACCATGTCTTTGAGTTTTCCGGAATTGTTTTGGGTCCAGCCGCATCCAAGGAGGGCGAGGGTCATCGCCAAGAACAGTGCGGACAGGCAACAGGGGAAGATTCCGCGGCGGAGTTTTGCAGGAACACCGTTTCCTGTTTCATAAAAATACAAGCTTGACATTCGCGGTCATTTTCCTTGTTGGTTCAGTTTTTTCAGGGCGCGTTCACGAATCTGCCGGGCATGTTGCGCACGGTCTCCAGAGCCTCCGGAATTCAAGTATTGCTCCATGGCGGCCACGGCTTCCTGATATTTGCCCTGATCAAAATAGAGCAGGCCCAATTCCGAGGCGTTTGCGCTTTCCGGAGCCAATTTCATGCCCTCCTGGAATTTGGCGAAGGCGGAGGCAAGATCGCCCCGGGCGCGCGCAATGCGCCCCGCATGAAAGCAAAAAGATGCTTTGGTGGCGGCATCCGGGGAAACCGCGGCCTGCTCCCACTGCTTGAGGACCCGTTCCGCCTCATCGAATTGGTTGAGTTGATAATAGGCCGCAACAAGCGGTTCAAAGGCCGCCAAGGAAGGGGTTGGACTTTCCATGACTTGCCGCAGGTATTTGACAGCCTCCAGGGGGCGGCCTTCGTTCAAATAGAGACCTCCCAGCCGCCGGAGGGTGTATATGCGGTTTTGTTCACCCGCGAAGCGCGCATCCAGGGCGCGCAGGTAGTGTTCCCGGGCATTTTCCACGGCGCCCGCCTCCTCGAAGCGGATGGCTTCCTTCATCAAGACTTCACCGACGTTCATGTCAAGCCGGGCAAGGAAATTGGGGGCCACGCGGATATAGCCGGCGGCCCCAACCAGGAGGGCGATTTCGGAAACGGCGATGAGTATAACGGCATAACGCCAAATCGGACGTGAACCGGCGCCCGCGGCATATTCCAGTGATACAGAATGTGTTGGCGCGTTCATAAGGCGGGCCCCGTGGTGTTGGACGTGTTGCGTTTTTGTTCGACAGTCTCCATCTCTTTTTGCAGCGCGGCATAAGCCGGAGAGGTTTTTGCGGTGTTTTGCAGGAGTGAAATGTACTCGAATTTGGCTTCAGAATATTTTCCCGAAGCGGCCAGATGCCGAGCCAGGTTCCACCGGAAGGCGGCATTGTTGGGCGCAAGGCGCACGGCTTCCCGCGCCGCCTTCAACGCCTCTTCCGGCCGCTTCAAGCGTGTCAACGCTTCGGCGCGCACCGCATGGGCCTGCGATTGTTCGGCGGGCGCAAGACGCGGAATAGCCAGCACTAACTGGCGGTTGGCATCCTCCCAGCGATCCATGAGGCAGCAGGTGTTCGCGGAATGAACCAGCAACATCGCCTTGGATTCCGGGGGCATCGGGCTGGTTTCCAGTTGCTTCAGCATCAGGTCCAACAGCCATCCCAGTTCTTGGGCGCTCTGTGCCGGGGAGGCGTCCTTTGCGCGTTTTTCAGCGGCCTGGGCGAGGAGTTTGAGGGCGTTCGTAAAGGAATCCGGGCTGGCGGGGTCCATGCCGGCCACGGCGGTCATCAATTCAGAAGTTTCTTTTCCGGTTTTATTTTTCCATGCGGATTGGATCGCCGTGAAGCGATCCTCCGGGGGCTGCAGCCGTGCGTGGAGCCCCCACAAATCCAACCGGTCCGGCACACGGGCGAGGGCATCCTGGATAAGCTGTTCCGCCAAGGAATGATCCTGGTCGGTTCCGGCATACAGTTCGATGAGCTGCGTGGTCACCAGGACAAACGTCTCTTTGTCAAACGGATGCGCTTTTTTGAGCCGGCCATAGGCGCGGTTCAAGGCATCCATGCAGGCGGCGGCGCGGTTTTGCTGTTGCGCAAAGAGCCTGAATAGCCGCCAAGTTTCCTGGTCCGCCGGTTCGGATTCGACGGCGAGTTTGAAATAATGTTCCGCCTCTTCGGGCCGGTTCAATTTGACATAGAGTTGCGCCAGGATGCGTTGCACGGCGGCGCGGTTGGGGGTTCCGTAGTGCAGGGCTTGCAGCAGTTGCTTCTCTGTTTCCGTCAAGGCCGCCGAAGCGTCTTGGTGTCCATTTTGCAGGGCGGTGGCGCGAAGGAAGGCGGCGCGGCCCAGCGCCTCATAGGCTTCGGGCAACCCTTCACAAAGTTCCGCGGCGCGCCGTCCGGCGGCTTCGGCGCGGTCCAGATTGTCGAGGAAGGAAGCGTTCTCCAGGGGATTTTTCCCGGCGGCTTCGCTGAGGCAGGTCAAGGCATTGTTGACATGGGCCTGGGCAAGGCTGATGAGAATGCCGGGATGGTCGGGGTGCCGTGCAAGGGCCTCGTTGAACCGGGTGATGGCCTGCGCCGGTCTTCTCAACTTGAGATCGATCTGCCCTTGTGCCTCGGGGAGGCGCGGGTCCCAGGGAAGATACTGGCGCGCTTGGTTCAAGAGGGCATATCCCGCTTCGAACAGGCGTGCTTCTTTTTGCGCGCCGCCTTTTTGGGCGGCGTCGGCGGCCCAATACTGCGCTCCGTTGGCGCGTTGGTAGCACCGTTCGCCGAGGAAGGCGCGGGTTTCAAAGAAGGTGCAAAGTCCGGCGATGAGGAGCAAGGCGAGGGCGAGGACCAGATTCGCGGATCGGGAAGCGAGGCCGGCGTGCGGGGCGCCGCGGCTTGCCTCCAACATGCCAATCAGGAGAAAAAACAGACCGGCGGAAACCGGAACGCGCAAATTGAAACCAAAAAGGCCATCCACGGCGAACGCAGTGAAACAGGCGGCGAGCATATACCCGGCGCGTTGGCTGGGGGCGGAAGGGCTTGCAAGGGCAAAACTGGCCAGGAGGGCCCACAGCAGAAGGGCCAGATAGAGGGTGGAACCAGGAATGCCGGCATCCACGCCCGCTTCGATGAGATCGCAGTGGACGTGGTAGTTCTTTTTGCCTTCGGTGATGAACCATCGTTTCTCGTAGGATGTCCAATAGGGCATGTTTTCCGTGGCGTAATTTCCCACACCTATGCCCAGCAGGGGGTGGTCCATCATCATTCGGCATGCACCGTGGTATCCATTGAGGCGCAGGACGAGGGAACTGTCCATGGACAGGGCGGGTTCCTTCCCGGCATGGCGTGCGCCCAGGAAGAGGATTGCGGCGCCGCAGGCGGCCAGGAGCATCAGAGCGGTGCAAGCCAGGAAACCTGCCTTGACGGGATGAAAGCGTTTTCGGAGCATGAAATGGAGGAGCACGGCAAGCCCGGCGGCGATGAGGGCGATGCGTCCGCCCCGCATGTGGGTGCAATAGAGATGCGTTCCCATCAGGAGCAGCGCAAGAGCCAAGGCCGCCATAGGCTGCCACAATTCCCAAGGACGCGTTTTTGGAGTATCGGACGGGAGCGCGGGAGTTGTGCGGATGATTCGCCATCGCTCGATGAGCAGTCCGGCGGCCAGAGGGATGGCCAACACCAAGGCGTGGCCGGCGAAATTGGGATTGGCGAAGGTGGACGGCAGGCCTTTGTATTCCTCGATGCCTTTGGTGACCCAGGGGAAGGGGTCCCATCCGGCGGCCTGAAAAAACCCGTACAGGCTTGCGGTGGTCACCGCCGCGATGATCAGCATCATGAGCCTCCGCACCTGCTTCCATTCGCGGCAGGCTTGCGCGGCGAAGAGGGCGATCAGGGAAAACATGATCCAGGGGCGCAAGGCATTGAGACTGTTGGCGGGAAAATCGGACAGGAGCGCGGCGAGGGCATTGATCGCGAGGAAAACGGCGAGGAGGATGAAGGAGGGCCCGGTGAAGCGCGCGGTGTCCTGGGCGAAGAGCACGGCGGCCAGCCACAGGAAGGCCATGATGAGAAGGGCGTAGCTGGTGACGAGGTGTTTTATGGGCGCGGCGGGATCGGCGGTATAGGGAAACAAGGCCAACACAAGCACGATCACCCATGCGCCCAAGACAAGGCGCAACAGAAAATGGAGGCGGGAGTGTATGACGGGTTCGGTGGTCATGCGCGTTATTCCGTCAGGCTTCCCGGCCAGTTTTGGGCGTGTTCGATTCTCTCGATGCGTTGTGCGTCCGACATGAAGGGAACTATAGCATATCGTATGGAAACCGTTCCCGCGCCCTGGGCATGAAAAACCAACGCGGGGCTGGGAAGGGCGATCCCAAATTGGGGACAATACCAGCCTTGTTGGGGCGTGGATTCGCCTTGGGCCATGGACGTGTTCACCGCTGGCGTCAGGAGCAGCATCACGAGACGGGTTTGGTTTTTCGTCAAGAGCCAGCCTTCCGGGGTTTCTTGCAACGAGAAGTCCGGGTGAATATGAAGGAAACTCTTCATTTCAAGGGGGTTTGCGCCCACGGCGGTATCGGAGACGATCCAGAATCCTTCCACGGCCTGAATGATGCGGCGTTCGTGCTGCACGGAGCGGGGGTTGTTGTAGCGGATGACAAGTTCGTTCATGGTGTCGTGTTCCCGCCAGGTAACCTGCGGGGGGGGCATTCGGCGTCCGGTGCGGAAGGCGGCCCAGCATTCGAGTTGTTCGGCGCCGTTGACGGAAGCGATGTTATGGGCGCTGCCGCTGCGGCAGTAAGGACGAAGAGGGCTTTCGGCGTATCCATGAACCCCGGAGTCCACAATCACGCGCTCCCGTCCGATACAGAATTCAAAGCTGCCCGTATCATTATGGGCATGGCCCAATTGATACGGCGGCCCCGGAACGCCTGCTTTTATGGTCATCCGGGAGGCCGTGCGTTCGTCCGCGAAAATATAATATCCCGAGGGCAGCAGGGCGCAACATCCCTGTTCGATTGAATTGCCGGGTACCTTTATGATGCTTCGTACCAAGCGCAGCAAGGCGCGCGGGGAGTATTGCCCGAGCGCCGCATCGCCGAACAGGGGGATGTCGCCGTCGGGATGCAGCATCGTTTGGAGGAAATCCGCCATCCGCGCCAGGGCATCGCGCAGCCAGGCGGGTTTGTTGGGGAGGGCGGCATGGACGATGAACAGGTCCTGCATGGCCTGGCAATGATACAGGAGGCTTCGTTCATAGTGACCGCCATCGGAAAGAATTTGCTCGTTCACTTGTGCTTCAAGCAGCCGTAAATGGGCGGCGCGGTGTTTTCCTCCAATTAAGGAGCCGGCCAAGACGAGCGCGGCGGCTTCGCGCAGGAGATGATTGGCGCGGACGTCGTATTCAAGGCTTCGCGCCAGGTACAGGGCCTGTTGCCGGAAACTTTTTTTCATCAGGGGATCGTTAAAATGGAACGCCGATTCGGCAATCGCCCAGTTGATGATTCGGGAGGCGATGGGATAGGCATCCCACGCGATGCTGGTTCCCGGGGGATTGTTGGTGATCCAATCCTGAATGATGGACAGCAACCAGCCGCGGTCGCCGGCTTTTTTTCGGAGCAACGTGGCCAAGGCGAGGTCTTTGGCATAATCGAAGTAGTGGAGATGATACCGCCACAACCGGGGAAGATCGGGGCGATGCCAGGGAAATTTCTTTCCGCAAGATTCGGTGCGGTGGAGAAAGGTGAACCGGCCTTCACGGAGGGCGTCCAGCATTTCCGGATCAGGAGGCGCCTGCCGGGCGAATTGGGTCATGGCGCGCTCAAGGGCCTCCAACGCTCTGGGATCAAAGAGGGGCGCGGCCTTGGGAAGGGGGATGTGCGGATGCAGATGTGCTTTTCTGCGCACCATGAAATGCAGCCGCCGGGCCATTTGAGAAAATTTCAAATGGCGCAGGGTCCGCCAATATAAGCCAAGGTTCAGCAAAAGCGCCTCTGTCAATCTTCAATAAAGATCACCACGCGTTTCCCCTCGAGGTTGGCATAGGCCCCGATGGGAACGCGCAGCACAATTTCGGTGTAGTCTTCGCCGCCCACGCTGATGTCGAGCGCGTGCTGGCCTTCATGACGTTGCGACCGCCGGTGCACGGACGTGATCCGCCCGGTAATGGATTGAGTTCCATGCACGGGAGGCGGGCCGCCGCTTTGGGGTTCGAGACGATCAATTCGTGACGTTCCGGACACCGGGGTGATCCACTCTCTAAATTCGTCCGGCATGACGGCCCCTCCATTGGGTTGTGGTTGGCCCGCGCGGGGCTAGTCTCTGACCAGGGACTTTTCCACCTTGTCGCGCGTGTCCGCATTGGTGAGAGCTTCGACGAGGGTGAGGGCGAAATCCATGGCGGTGCCCGGCCCCCGGCCCGTGATGATTTTCCCGTCGCGCTCCACCGCCGCCCCGGTATGTGTGACGGCGGGAAAATTGCCTTCAAGGAATCCCGGATAAGCGGTGGCCTTTTTCCCGTCCAGAAGGCCCAAATTGGCCAGTACACGGGGCGCGGCGCAAATAGCGGCAATGAAACGGTTTTCGGCGGCGTTTTTCGCGAGCGCTTCCGTTAACCGTGAATCATTGGCCAGATTATCCGCGCCGGAGAGTCCGCCGGGCAGGACAATCATGTCGAAACGGTTTAATTTCAAAGCTTCCTCGAGTGTTGTGTCCGGCAGCAACACGGTGCCCCGGCTGGCTTTGACCGGGTCTTTGGAGAGCCCGGCGGCAATCACGGTAATATTGGCGCGGCGCAGAATGTCAATGATGGTGACCGCTTCCATTTCTTCACAGCCATCGGCGAGGGGAACAAGCACTTTGGGCATACAATAATCTCCTTATCGGGAATTATCCTAGCGGGATGGGAAGAGCGTGTCAACCGCTGGCCTTGCAGGCGGGTCAAAGGGTAAGATGATGAGGATAAAGTGTGCAGGGAAAGGGCAGGCGTATGGATAGGATGAGCCGCAGGGCGTTTTTGGACCGTTCGGCGAAGACCATGGTCACGTTCTCCACGGCGGGTGTGTTGATGGGTTCCAAGAAACATGTCAAGGCGGACAAAGCGAATGACAAAATTGTCATGGGGGTGATTGGCCTGGGGGGGCGTGGCCGGGATCATGCCCAACGCTTGGCCCAACGTGAAGACGTGGTGTTGAAGTATGTGTGTGATGTGGATGAAAACGACCGTATGGGCAGTTTTCCGAAGCGTATAGAGCATATTCAGAATTCACCCTGTCAGGGGGTTACGGACCTGAGGCGAATTTATGAGGACAAAGAGGTGGACGCGGTGCTCATCGCGACCACGGACCACTGGCATGCGCTGGCCACCATCTGGGCGTGCCAGGCGGGGAAGGATGTTTATGTGGAAAAGCCTCCATGCATTTGTCCTTGGGAGGGGCGGAAGATGGTGGAGGCGGCGCGGAAATACAACCGGGTGGTACAGGTGGGCACGCAGAACCGCAGCGCGGCCTATATCCAGAAAGCCGCACAATACATCAAGGAAGGCGGACTTGGCGAGATTCCGCTGGTCAAGGTGTACAACCTGAAGAGCGGCATGCCGTTTATCTGCCCCAAAGACAGCGAGGTTCCGAAAGGGGTGGACTATGACCGGTATCTGGGTCCTGCGCCGTTGCGCCCGTTTAACAAAGGGCATTTTCATGAGGGCTGGAAGAAGTTCTGGGCCTACAGCGAGGGAGACATGGGGGATGACGGAATCCATCAGTTGGATGTGGCGCGCTACATCCTGGGAGACCAGCCGTATCCGAAGGCGGTAAATTGCTCGGGCGGGCGCATCGCGTTCAAGGATGATCGGGAAGTGCCGGATACGATGGCGGTTTCCTATGAATATGACCGGCGGATTGTGACGTTTGAAATGTCGGAGTGGGCGCCGTACATGATAAAGATACCGCCGGAAGTACGGGACGGCGACTTGTTTCCCCATTGGCCGACGTGCTCGACGCGGATTGAAGTCTACGGCACAAAAGGGTTGATGTACCTTGGGCGTCATGGAGGCGGGTGGCAGGTGCTGGTGAAATATGATGGCCAAATTGGCGAACAGGAATTCGGGCGGCAAGCCCATGAGGAACACCGCGAGGAATTCCTGGCGTGTGTCCGCAGCCGGAAAACACCGAACGCGGACATCGAGACAGGCTATCAGAGCGCTTTGTTGATGCACTTGGGCAACATTGGGGTGCGGTTGGGCGGACGCCGGTTGGTGTTTGACGCGGCTACGGAGAAGTTTGCGGGGGATGATGAGGCGAATACGCTATTGAAACGCACCTATCGCGAACCCTATGTCATTCCGGAACAGGTGTAGTAACGAGCGACGGAATTACTTTGGACTGGTTTTTGAGAGCATTTTCCGGGTGCGTTGAAAACGCCAGAGTCCAAAAAGGAATACCATCGCGCCCAAGGGCATGAGGAACCATCCGCACAGTTCGAGGCCGCGGGAATTGGTGAACTTGACAAAGAAAGCCCCGGCGGCCACAAGGGCGAGAGCGGTGCGGCTGTAAGCGAGCAGGGTGCGTTCGTTCGCGAGGGCGGTGCGAATGACAGCGAGATTGTCACGAATCCAGGTGTCGGAATTGTCAGACATATAAAGACATCCATGTGTTTTGGGGGATAATACCGCATGGAGGAGGACGGATTCATCTGGGCGGTGCCTTGAAACCCAGGGAGGGCATAGGGGGGTCTATTGGCGGGTGGCAGGAGGCAGACATAATGCGAAACAGGACGAGTGTGGCGGCCATTGGCGTGTTAATCACAATAGCGTCATCTGTTTGGGCGGCGGATGAAGTGAAGTCGTTTTGGGGCCCGGCGGGCAACGGGCACGCGAAGATTAAACGCTGGTTATACACGGAATTAGCGGGGCCAATGTCGGAAAAGGGCTTTGAGCAGGCGCCGGTGCTTACCTTTTGGGCCGGGTGGGATTTTACGGATGAACAATGGAAGTTGAATGAATACACGAACCAAATGGGGCATACGCTGGTCGGTGCGCTCAGCACCAGTCTCTTTGGACGGATGAGCACGTTTGGCATTGCCTTGGGAACGGAAATTGAACAATACCTCACCCAGGACCGGCGGCAACTGAAATTCGCCGACCGGGTGCGGGACGTGTTGTTTTATCTGATTGCATGACCGGTATTATGCGCGTTGGCGGTATAACCCCGGGTCCACCGCGGCACGCATCGCGTCCATATCCAATCCGCCGCCAAGGAAGGTGTTTACCTGCTCCGCCGTTTCGCCTGGGTATTCGATTATGTGTCTGTGTTCGAGGTAGAGCGTTTTGAGGTGCGGTTGCGCGGCCAGCCAGGCCTGCACGCGAACCAGATGCTTTTCGTAGAGTTCGGCCATTTTTTCATCGGGGACGTCCTCGCCGGGCTCGTTGCGATGGATCAACATACGGCGTTGGGAAGCGAGAATTTCCGGCATGGCGCGCCGGAGAAAGAGGATGCGGCAGGGGTATTCAGGGGGCAATTCCAACAGGAGCATGGAGATGATTTTAACGGCCTTGCCCATGGCCTCGGGCAGCCAAGCGGTGTCCTGTTTAATTTTCTTGACGCGTTCAAATTCATAATATCCGTGAGGATTATCGTCATCCGCGCTTCGGATATGATCCATCAGGATGGGTAAACC
>CAYXPO010000009.1:18302-22668 GCA_964466925.1 uncultured Nitrospirales bacterium | reverse complement strand
GGCGCGGACGGTGATCGGCTCGGCCAGCGCGCAGGCCGCGCCCGCCACGATCAAGGCCACAAGGCCCAAACGCACGCATGGGGTTGCCGTCATGAATTACCAATCCTTATCCACGGGCTTGTATCCGCCCAGGGGTTGCATGAGCATCATCTTATGTTCTTTTTCTTCGTTCAAAATTTCCCGGGCCGTTTCGTCCTGTCCTTCGCCCTCGCCTTCACTCTCGCCTTCCTGTTGCATCTGTTGCGCCTGTTGTTCCTGGGATTCGCCTTCCTGTTGCGCCTGTTGCTGTTGCTGTTCGCCTTCCTGCTGCTGGTCCTTCGGCGGTTGTTGCTGCTGTTCGCCTTCCTGGGACTGCTGCTGGTCTTGTTTATCCTGCTGCTGTCCGTCCTGTTGTTGATCTTGCTTCTGATCCTGCTTTTTCTGATCCTTGTCTTGGGAATTATTCAGGAGGTCGAGGGCTTTCTTCAATTCTTCAATGGCAACACCCTGCTGCGGATGCGCCTCGTTGGCCTTGCTTTCGCGCAGCAGCTGCTCCGCCGTGTCCTGGTAGTGAACGGCCTGGTCCACATGATCCTTCGCCTCGGTGATGGGCGAGGCCTGTTCGCCTTCGGGGTCCGGCGGACGAAGCGGCGGGGTAATATTCTGGGATTGCGGGGGCGGCGGCACATACTGCGCCATCGCGCCCGAAATGGCTTGAGCATCGGTTTTCAACGTCTGCTGGACATCCGCCAATCCCTTGCAGGGGTCCTCGGGGGACGCGGGCGCCGGTTGCGGGATTGCCGGCGCGGGCGTGGGGGGTGCGAAAGATTCGCCTTCGGCGCCGGATTCCTGCGGTGTTGGCGGGAGCGTGACCGTGTTTTCCCCTTCCGGTTGGGATGACTCCGGCGCGGGCGCCGGTTCAGGGGCGGGCGGGGCGGCGGCGCGTTGCGCGGCGGTTTGCTGGGTCAAAGTCTGGAGTTGCTGCTGATCCTTGATGAGTTTCTCCAGCTTTTCCTTCAGTTCCTGTTGCTGCTTGGCGGCTTCCTCCTGTGCCTTCATGGCCTCCTGGATGGTGTGGATGGCGAGGCGCGTCACTTCCACATTCTGCTTGGCCTCATGCATCGCGGGGTCCAGTTCCGCGGCATGTTGAAAATACCGGACGCTTTTCGCCAGCGCCTTGAGCGCGTCCTCCGGTTTCTCCTGCATCAGGCTTTCCGCCTTGTGAAACGTACAGTTGCCCATGTTGAATTGGCTTTTGGCTTCGAGTTTGGCATCCTTGGTTTTCATTCCCGCCTGCTCGAACGCTTCCATCGCCTTGTCATAGTCTTTTTGTTGATAGTAGGCCGCGCCCTTGTTGAACAGGATTTCCGAGGCGTCCGGCGCGGACTTTTCCGCCTTTTCGTAAGCCTTCAGGGCATCCTCGAACTTTCCCTGTTCGTAGGCGGCATTGCCCTCTTGCACTAGGGACCGCGCGGAGTCCGCCGCGGCCCATACCGGGAGAAACAGCAGGGGTATGCACAGTATCCGGAGTTTCATGCCTTCACCTTTTTCCGCTCGCTCACCATCCGCTCCACACATAACAGCGCAAACGCCAGGGCAGCGAAAATCTGGTATTTTTCCTCATAGAGCGTGACCGTCTGGGATTCGAGGTCTTTCTTTTCCGCCGAGGCGATCAGGTCCTGGTAGATTTTCCCAAGATCAAACGAACCCGTGGCGACATTGAGGTATTTTCCGCCCGGGGTTTTCTCCACCATCTGGCGCAGGGTGTCCGCGTCCAGCTTGCTCCATACTTCCTGGCCCTGGTATTTCAAGAAGGTTTTCTGGCCGTTTTCATCCGTGACGGGGATGCGCTGCCCCTGTGTTTCGTCGCCAAGACCGATGGCGAGGAGGCGAATGCCTTTTTGCCCGGCTTCCTCGGCGGCCTGCACGGGGAAACTGTCGTGATCTTCTCCGTCCGTAATGAGCACCACATCCTTGAATTGTTTTTCCTGTTCGTCAAAAACCTCGTCCAACGCGCGGCGGAGGGCATCGCCGATCAGCGTGCCGCCCCGGTTGATGCTGTTTACGGATATGTCTTCGACCATGGTTCTGAAAAAACCGTAATCCTGGGTGAGCGGGCATTTCACGGCGGCGGTTCCCGCAAACGCGATGAGGCCCACACGGTCTCCCTCCAAGGTTTCCAGGCAGTCGGTAATGGCGAGTTTGGCGCGTTCAAGACGGTTGGGCGCCAAATCTTCCGCCAGCATGCTCTTGGATACGTCCAGCACAAACACCACGTCGCGGCCCTGGCGCTGCACTTGTTTGGGCTTGGGATTCCAGGCGGGCCGGGCCAGCGCGAAAATCAACAATGCGGCGGCGGCCAGCATCAAACCGGCTTTCGTCCAGCGGCGTCCGGGATGTATGGCGTCATTCAGGCGTTTCAGCATGCCCTCTTCGGCGAAGCGCAAACCGGCTTTCCGGCGTTGATAGGCGGCATAAATAAACATGCCGAGGAGCGCGGGGAGCACCCAGAGCAGGAAGAGCATCTCGACCTGGTACAGTCTCATGGGAGCCTCCGCAACACGGTGCTTTGCAGCACAATCTCGAGCGCCAGACAGAACAAGGCGGCGAGCGCGAAGGGCGTGAACCATTCCCGGTAATCCAGATAGCGCACCGCTTCGATTTCCGATTTTTCCAACTGGTCAATCTCCGCGTACACATCGCGCAGCGACGCGGCGTCATCCGCGCGCCGGTATACCCCGCCGGTCTTGCCGGAAATGGCCTTCAGGGTGCGCTCGTCCAGAGGCGCGGCCACCGCCATGGGAATCTGGCCCAGCGGTGTCTGAATAAACGACTCCGCCTCGTCGCCGCCCACGCCGATGGTGTAAATTTTGATGCCCCATTCGGCGGCCAATGCGGCGGCTTCCATCGGGTCGCGTTGACCGGCGTTGTGCTGGCCGTCCGTGAGAAGAATCATGATTTTGCTTTTGATCTGATATTCCTTGGGCTTGTTCTTGCTCTGCCGGGCCAGTTCCTCCTCCGCCGTTTTGAGGCGCGCCGCCGCCAACGCAATGGCGTCACCGATTGCGGTGCCATCCTCTTCTTTGCGTTGCGCTATCTCGACCCGCTCGAGGAATTGGGGAAGCGCGCCATGGCCGAGGGTCAGCGGACACAGGGTTTCCGGATACCGCGCGAAGGCCACCAGCCCAATCAGGTCATCGGGCCGCCCGCGCAGGCTTTTCCCGTTGCCCGTGACAAACTCGTTGAAGACGCGTTTTACCACTTCAAGACGGTTCATTTTTTGCCGTCCGAAATCCATTTCCGCGCCCATGCTGCCCGAACGGTCCACCACCATCTCGATGGCCAGCCCCCTGCTGACATCGTGCACCCGCTCGCGGCCCTGTTGCGGGCGCGCCAGGGCAATGGCAAGGAAAATCAGCGCGAGTACCCGCAGGACCAGCGGCGCGGCCAGAAAACGCTGCCGCAAGGAAGTTCCGGCCTGCACCGCGTGCAGCGTGGTGGATACCCGCAGCGTGGCTCCGCGCAGGCGGTAATGGAGGTACACCATGGCGGGGAGCGCCAGCAACACGAGAAACGCCCACGGGGATTCAAAGCGCATCAGTGTGAACCCTCCAAGAGTTCCGCCGGTCCCGGCATGGTGTCCAGAACAAAGCGGCGGCAGGATTCCGCGGCTTCTTGCGTTTCCGTGTACCCCGGCTCGAGTTTGGCGAATTTCACCAAATCACAATGCCGCAGGAAATCACGCAGTAAAATTTTGTGATTGGCCGCCAGCCGGTCACTGGCGCCCAGTTCCACCAGGAATTCTTCCGTGGTGCGTTCCGGGGCGCGCAGGCCAAAGCGGTTTTCGATGTAATGGCGCAGAATATCCGACAGGCGGATGTAAAACAGTTTGTATTCGCCTTGTTCCACCAGCCGGTCCGCCATGAGTTTTTCGAGTTCATTCAGCGCCAGTTCATGCGGCGGGATGCGTTTCACCGGCGCAACATACGCAGCGCGTTTGCGGCGGCGTATCAGCAGAACGGCACCCGCGAGCAAGGCGGCCGCCAACACCACGGGAAGAATATAAAGCAGGCCGCGCAGGCTGCGGGGCAACCGCACCGGCGACAGGATTTCGCGCAAGGCCGGGTTTTTTTCATCCTCCGGCAGCACCGACGTCACGGAAACCTTGAGTTCCCCGGTCTCGATGTCGTGCTTTTCCTGTTCGCCCTGTTTCCAGAAGGTGACTTTCAACGGGGGCACTGTATAGTCGCCGGAAAGGAACGGTTCAAGGGTATAGGAATGCCCAAAAACCAGTTTTCCCGCTTCGGCCAGCTTCGGCCGCGAATCGCGATGGTCCTTCACCTTGAATTCGCCCAGTTTATCGCCGGGATCAGGCATTTGCGCCTCG
>CAYXPO010000009.1:0-18292 GCA_964466925.1 uncultured Nitrospirales bacterium | reverse complement strand
TTCAGCACCAAGTCCACCCGCAGGGTTTCAGCGGTGGTCAGCGTGGTTTTGTCAAGGGTGGCCTCAAGCACCGCCGGACCGCGATCATAGGTTTTGGTCAAACCCGCGGGTGCCTGCTTTTCCTCCTTTGCGGCTTTCCCACAGGAGGCCGTCACCGCCAGAAAGGCGGCCAGCCCGAGGCATGGCAGAATTCCGTACCGGCGGAGCACGCTCATGCCTAGAGCCTCCGTTCCCGTCCGCGGAAAAACAACAACACGTCCTTGACGTGGTCGCGGTCGGTGCGGATGTCAATATGGTCCACGCCCATGGAAGCAAACAGGTCGCGGAGGCGCTGGGCGCGTTCATGGCCCAGTTGTTCATAGCGTTTGCGGACGGCGGGGCTGGAGGTGTCAATCAACACCCGCTGGCCGGTTTCCGCGTCTTCCCATTCCATGAGCCCGGCGTTGGGGAGGCGGTATTCGCGCGGGTCGCTGATCGAAACCGCGATGAGATCGTGGCGCTTACTGAGCATGCGCATGGGTTGCTCGTAGCCTGTGCCGATAAAATCCGAGACCAAGAACACGACGCTGCGTTTGTTGGTGACCCGGCCGAGGTAATCGAGGCCTTCGGTGATGTTGGTCTGGGTTTGACGGGGCGTAAACGCCAGCAGATCGCGGATCACGCGCAGTACATGGGAAGCGCCCTTCTTGGGCGGAATATACATCTCGACGGTGTCGGTGAAAATGATCAAACCGACCTTGTCGTTGTTTTTGATGGCGGAAAACGCCAGCAGGGCGCAGAGTTCGGTGGCCACTTCGTTTTTCGTCATCTTCAGGCTGCCGAAGGCGCCGGACGCGGAAAGGTCCACCAGAAACATGATGGTGAGCTCGCGTTCCTCCCGGTACCGCTTCACAAACGGACGGCCCATGCGCGCCGTGACGTTCCAGTCAATGGTGCGCACTTCGTCGCCGGGCTGGTATTCGCGCACTTCGTCGAATTCCATGCCGCGGCCCTTGAACACGCTCTGGTATTCGCCGGCCAGAACGTCGTTCACCGCCTTGTTCGTGTATATCTCGATATACCGAACCTTTTTCGCAAGCTCCTTGGGAATCATGGCACGTCCACGTGATCCAGTATCTGTCCGACAATGTCCTCCGCCGTGCGTTCCTCGGCTTCGGCTTCGTAGGTGAGAATGACACGGTGACGGAGCACGTCCATGGCGATGGACTTAACGTCCTGCGGGGTGACATAGCCCCGGCCCTGCAACAGCGCATGCGCCCGCGCCGCCATGGCGAGATAGATCGTGGCGCGCGGCGAAGCCCCGTAGCGGATCAGGTTGCCGATGTCCAGCTTATAGGCGCCCGGATTGCGCGTGCATTCGACGAGGTTGACAATGTATTCCTCGATTTTTTCATCCATGTAAATTTCATCGGTGAGCTGGCGCAGCCGGAGGATGTCGGCGGGTTCCAGCACCGGCGTCACATCGAGATTCGGCGTCGAACGCGCCATCCGCTTCAAAATCTTGTGCTCTTCTTCCTTGGTGGGATAGGTCACGCGCAATTTGAGCATGAACCGGTCCACTTGGGCTTCGGGCAGCGGATAGGTGCCTTCCTGCTCGATGGGGTTTTGCGTCGCCAGCACCAGGAACGGTTCTTCCAGCTTAAAGGTGTTTTCCCCGATGGTCACCTGGCGCTCCTGCATCGCTTCGAGCAGCGCGCTCTGCACTTTCGCCGGGGCGCGGTTGATTTCGTCGGCCAAAATGATATTGGCGAACACGGGGCCTTTTTTCGTGACAAAGCCGCCATCCTTCGGGTCGTATATCAGCGTGCCGACCAGGTCCGCGGGCAGCAGGTCGGGGGTAAATTGAATCCGGTGAAAGCTGCACTGCACCACGTGGGCCAGCGTGGTCACCGACAGCGTCTTTGCCAAGCCGGGCACCCCTTCAATGAGCACATGGTTGTTGGACAAGAGGGCCAGGATGAGGCGGTCCACCAGGTAATCCTGGCCGACAATGTTCCTTCCTATCTCCGTGCGCACCCGGCCCAGCAGGGCGCTTTCGCGTTCCACGCGTTCACCGATTTGTTTTACATCCACAGGCATGTCTGTTCTCCTTCAACGGCGGGCGCGCCCGAGGCGGGCGCGCCCATGAAACCATTTATGCGCACCGGGTTACTTGTCGAGTTTGATGGCCACGAACCGGGCGTATTTCCCGTCCTTCACCAACAGCAGCGCACTTTTCCCGCTCTTGGCTTCCTGGATGGCGTCTTCAAACTCACGGGTGTTGTGGATGGCCTTGCGATTGACTTCCTGAATCAGCATTCCCGGTTGGATGCCGGCCTTCGCGGCCGCGGACCCTTCGTCCACGTCCGAGACCACCACGCCTTGCTCTTTTTCATATCCGAAACGCTCGGCCAGTTCGTCGGTCAAATTCTGCACGGTCATGCCCAGTTTCATGGAGGTGCCGCTCCCGGCCGAACGCCCGCCGCGCGCGCGCCCCTCATCTTCTTTGGAAAGGGCGTCTATTTTGACGGTTACGGTGATTTCTTTCCCTTCACGCATGACAACGATCTGAACTTCGGAACCCGGTTTGGTGGAGGCCACATGGCTTCTGAAGGAGAGCACCTCCTCCGCGGGCTTGCCGTCAAACTGGACGATTACGTCGCCCTGCTTCAAACCGGCTCTTGCGGCGGGGGTGTCCGGGCTGACATCGCCAATCAACACGCCCTTGCGGCCTTCCATGCCAAAATTCTTCGCCAGTTCGGGCGTCAGCGTCTGGATCATCACGCCCAGGTATCCGCGGGTCACGGTGCCGGTGTCGCGCAACTGGCTCTCGATGTATTTGATCATGTTTGCGGGAATGGCGAACCCGATGCCCATGTAGCCGCCGCTGCGGCTGTAGATGGCGGTGTTCATCCCAATGACTTCACCGTTCAGGTTGAGCAGCGGACCGCCGGAGTTGCCGGGATTGATGGCCGCGTCGGTCTGGATAAAGTCCGCATAATCGGTGATGCTCACATCGCCGCGTCCGCGGGCGCTGACAATGCCGGAGGTGACGGTGTGCTCCAATCCGAAGGGATTTCCGATGGCAATCACCCAATCACCCACGCGGATTTTATCGGAGTCGCCCAGGGCAAGGGGGGTCAGGCCGGTGGCGTCAATCTTAATCAACGCCACTTCGGTTTTTTCATCGCTGCCTTTCACGGTGGCCTCAAATTCGCGGCCATCATTCAATTTCACATTCACTTTGTCCGCATCGCCGACCACGTGATGGTTGGTGAGGATGTAACCGTCGGGAGAGATGATAAAACCGGTGCCTTGACCATAGGGCACCATTCGTTTTTCATTTTTGTTGTCATCATCCCCTTGCGGCATGCGGAAACCGCGTCCACCGCGCCCGCCGGGATTGCCGGGACTCATCTGGTTCCCCGGACCGAAGAAGAAGTCAAAAAGGTCTTCGGGCATCATGCCCGGGCCGAACATTTGCCGGCCGCCGCCTTTGACTTCCTTCTCCACTTCAATAAACACCACCGACGGGGAGGCTTTCTCCGCCACGTTGGCAAAGGCGTTGCTCAATTCATTGGCGGCGGTATTCTGGCCCAAGACCGGCGTGCGCGAGGAAAACCCCGCCACCAACGCCGCGGCGCCTATAACGAGCACGACGTATACCGCTGCCCGCATCCATGATTTCGAGTCCGTTTTCATTGTTTATCTCCTGTACAGGACTTTGTTTCGCCCGCTCTTGGAATCCTGTGCCTGAAAGCGGGCCGTTGCACACACACAAGAAGCAAAGCATGTTCTGTGCCAAAGCCTGTAGTTCTCCTAAGTTATTGATTATAAATGGATTATGCTGGATTCGGCCTCGCAGAAACGCAAAAGCCCGGCCCATTTGCTCTCTCTTGCCCCATTTGAGGTATTTGGATGCACACCCGCCGCTCGCAGAGCGTTTGCTCTATTTGGAGTCTTATCCGGCGCAATGCCGCTTGAGCCATGGGCGTTGCCATGTGAACGCGGGCAGGAAAAGCAAGCCGCTTACCGGGTATCGCAAATAGGCATTTTTCGATCCCTCCGCAGCGTTCTCTTTCGCTTCGCAAAAGACGTCCAGGTACAGACAAAACGTGCGCTATTGACAACTATTTATTTCTGCGGGTACGATAGGGCGTTCGGAAGAACGCCGGGTGAAGGTTCGGCATTCACCGTTCTGCAGGCCCACTTTACGGACGAAGGAACCGAGCGAATGGCGGTGTGCACAAACGTGCGCCATGATGCACGACAACGCGGATTCACGCTGATAGAGCTGATTGTCGCATTGGCAATCATCAGCATCGCGGGCACGGTGTTCGTATCCATGTATTTATCGAGCATGGAGATGGGCCGCACGGCCCGTAACCGCACGATTGCCGCGCGGTTGGCGGACGACCAATTGAACACGCTGTTGCGGCATCCCGAACAATTTCAATGGAACGTTCCGGCGGAACCGAATGTGGACCCGTTTCCCGTTACCCTCCCCGACGGGCAGAGTTCCGGGAAAACCGCCGTGGGACAACCTTCCGTGATGCCGTTGAACCAAAATGCATTTCGCCGGGAAGAGGCCCTGTACGATAATTTCCATTGGACGGCGCAAGGCCGTTTCCCGAATTTGAATTCGGCGTTTTGCGAGGTGACGGTGGTGGTGCACTGGATGGAATCGGGACGGCCCCGAATGCTGGCGCTGACCTCGGCGATCCCGCGCTTTCAGCTTCCCGCCGGGGGGGCCAAGTCGTGAAGCGCAGAGGATTCACACTGCTCGAACTGCTGGTGGCGCTGGTCTTGTTGTCGGTGGTGTCGGGGATTGGCATCCGGGTGTTCTTCCGAATTTCGGACGAATGGCGGGTGACCTCGTTGCGGCTGGACATGAATACAGAAGCGGAACGCATTTTTTCGGAACTGGATCGGGATTTCGGGCGGATAGTTTCCGCGAAACTCTCCGGGGTTTCCGTGGTGGGGGAAACCCGCAGCCAGGATGTGCCGTTAATGGCCCGGGGTTCCAATAAGGACACGGAGCGCGCCTTTCAACGGATGGAAGATGATTGTGTGGTGCTGCCCATAGCGTTTACCAATGGGCAGTCCGGACAAACGGAACGCGCGTGCGTCATGTATCATATTGACCGGGGCGGCGCGGTGCCCGCATTAGTGCGGACCTTGGGCGCGTTTTCCTCGAAACCGCCCGAGGGCGCGAAGCAGGTGGTGGCGAAAGGGGTGATGGCGCTCCGGGTGGAATATGATGACGGAAGTGCCTGGCAGCCCCGGTGGAATCGTCCGGAACTGCCCAAGGCGGTGCGTATCAGCCTCACGCTCCAGCATCCGGACCGTCCCTGGGAACAGATTTCGCGAAAAGCGGTCTTTGGGGTACATGTGCAATGAGCCAGGTTAACCGGAATAAACGAAATTACGGCGGCGCGCTGCTGATCGCCGTATCGCTGCTGGGATTGTTCACCCTGCTGGGGATGGTGTATGTCCGGCACATGAATATCGAGATTACGCAGGCGAACTATGTGCTGGACATGGCGCGGGCGCGCAATGGGGCCGTGGCGGGGCTCGAGGCGGCGCTGGGCGATCTTCAACGCGCGTTGGTGGAGAAGCAGGTGCAGCAGGTGGCCGGAAAACCACTAACCTATTCGCTGAATTCATACAAGGCCACGCGGGGGGCGGATGGCTTGGCGCTGGCGGTCCAGGAAAACCGCAAGCTCACGGCCACGGTGACGATCACCGACGAAAGCGGGAAGATCAACCTGAATCATGCCCCGGCAAGCGTGCTGCAATCCATTTTGAAGGTGGATGGGGCGGTGGCGCGGGCGATCACGGGCAGCCTGCCGCGGTCCGGGGCGAAACCGGAAGGAATCCCGGAGCAACAGTGGCTGGTGAGCGTGGAGGATTTACGGACGCGGGGAATGCTCACCCCGGAGCAATTCGCGGCGGTGAATCCTGAGTTTGTGACGACGTATACGGTGACCGATCATGCCGCGCCAGCGGGCTTTTTGAACATCAACGCGGCCCCCCCCGAGGTGTTGGCGGCGGTCGTGGATCTTCCCGTGGAGACCGTGCGGCAGTTCGCGGACAAACGTCCCTTTGGTTCGTTGGCGGCGCTGGTGGCGGCGTCCGGGAAAGAA
Organism: uncultured Nitrospirales bacterium; assembly: GCA_964466925.1. Lineage (GTDB taxonomy): Bacteria > Hydrogenedentota > Hydrogenedentia > Hydrogenedentales > CAILVY01 > CAILVY01. The sequence goes on along the minus strand of CAYXPO010000009.1, from coordinate 12,167 downwards.
CCGTCCACGTTCAATTTCAAACCAGATCCGAATGACCCCGCCGCACTGCCCGCGGCGCTGGCGTTTGAGTCCCGTTGTTTCCGGCTCACCTGCGAAACGGTGCTTTCCGCCGTGGACGGCAAAAAGGAACGGACGCTGGCCACGGCCGCGTCCGGGGCGGTGGTGGTGTTTGCGCCGGAATACAACGGATATGAAATCGTGTGTTGGAATACGCAACAGGGCGCCCAAGGCGCCTGATACGTCAAGCGGAGGAGGGTCCTATCCTATGGCCGGTACAAGTGACAATGCGGGCGGCATGAACCGTTCCCGGAGAACGCTGAAGAAGAAAACCACCACGGTGGTGGATGCGGCGGCGGCGGCGGAACCGGAGGAAATTGTCCTGCGTTCGGGCGTGTGGGAAAGCGCGGCGAAATGGCAGGTGCTGCGGCGGGGCCGGGTTCCGGAGGCGGAAATCACACTGTTTTTGCGGCAGCTTATCATGCTGCTGGAGGCAGGCACGACGATATTGAAGTCGCTCAAGACGCTGGCGCAACGGGGGTCGAATCCGCAGACCCGGGCGCTGGTGGCGGATATTGCGCAGTATCTCGAGGGCGGGAACGCGTTATGGCAGTGCTTTGACCGGCTGCCGCGCTATTTTGACGATGTCTTTGTGAATCTGATCAAGGCGAGTGAGGCCAGCGGCAATCTGATTCCCGTGCTGAAACGGTTGGTGGAGTACCGGGCGGAGCGGGAGATGCTGCGCAAGCGCGTCCGCGGGGCCATGCTGTACCCGGTGATTTTGGTGTTTGCATGCATCGGCGTGATGCTGATCATCACCCGTTTTGTCGTCCCGGAGTTTGAGGCGATGTTCAAGCAGCAGAACATCGAGATTCCCGCGGGCACCCAATGGTTCCTGTGGTGCGCGAATGGATTCAGCCAGTGGTGGTGGACGCCGCTGGTGGCGCTGATTGCGTTGTGGGTGGCGTACAAGTATTGGTTTGTGCGCAGTGAACCGCGGCGCCTGCTGGCGGACCGGATTAAGCTGAGAATCCCGATTATCGGAAAAATCCTCCATAAGAACGCCCTGGTGGAACTCAGCCGGACCATGGCCATGTTGCTGCGCAGCGGCCTGTCCATGATGTCCACGTTGAACCTGACGCGGCGCGCGATTCATAACCGGGCGGTGGCGGAAAGCCTGCAGGCCGTGCGCGATTCCATCGAGCAGGGCGGCGGCATGGAAGAACCCTTGCGGGCGTCCGCGGAGGTGATTCCGCCGGTGGTCACGGACATGCTGGTTACGGGCGAGGAATCCGGGCGCGTGGACGCCATTGCCGAGCAAATCGCGGACATTTACGAGGAAGAAGTGCGCATCGCCGTGAACAGCCTGGCGGAAGTGCTTCAGCCGATTTTCACCGTAATCATCGGCGGGGCCGTGGCCGCACTCTTCATCTCCCTTTTCTATCCCATCGTCTCCATGGTGCAACAGATATCCTCCAGTTCCGGAAATTGACGCCATACGCGATTTCGCGGCGTTCCGGATCCATGGCGGATAATCGAGCCGGTGGGGTGGGGCATCCTTGCGGATCAGATCTCCACGAGTTTCATGTACTTCCGGGAGAGCCGTTCGATGCCGGTTTTCGTTACGCGGACGCCGTTTTCCCAGCGCAGCCCGAAGTCTTTGTCCTGGAAGAAGGTGTCGATCTGGAACGTCATGTTTTCCTGAAGGGCATACGCCGAAGTGGATTCGATCCAGGGGCGCTCGACTTCCATCATGCCGATCCCGTGGCAGGGGCCGTAGAGCATGTATTGTTTGAATCCGCGGCGCTCGACAAACGCTTCGTACTCGCGCACGATTTCAGCGGCGGGCTTGCCGCCCCGCATCAATTCGCCGGTCTTCACGTGGGCTTCGAGGCCAAACTCGACGAGGCGTTTTTTGCGCGGGGGCAGTTTTCCAATCGAACACGGCAAACCGACGCTGGAGGAATACCCGCCGACCCGCGCGCCGATATTCAGTTGAATCACTTCGTTGCGTTTGATCGTGTTGTGCGTGGGACGCGAGATGGCATGCTTGGTGCCCGGACCGCAGAAACAATAGAGGGCATGGCCTTCGTATTCGCCGCCGTGTTTGTAGATTTCGCGCTGCGCAATGCCGATCACCTGGAGTTCCGTCATGCCGGGTTTCATCTCCCCCAGAATGGCGCCAATGGCCTTTTCGCTGATCGCATACGCCTTCTTCATGCATTTTATTTCATTCGGGCTCTTGACCGAGCGGAGACTCGTCAAGGTGTCGTCCGCCTTCACCAGTTCAACACCCGGCAATTCCCGCTGCAGGCTGAAATAGACCGGCAGCGGCATGATGGAAAATCCGGCCAGCCCGAGTTTCTTGAGCTTGCGCCCGCCCATGGCTTTCTTCACGACATCCGGGTAATGCGCCACGGGAATGCCCGGATACTCCGGATCGGCGGACTCGCGGTATTCCACCATCATGGCGATGTTTTGCAGCACACTGCGCCCTTGCGCATACGCCTCGCTTTCCGGCCCGATAATCAGCACGGGCGAACCTTTCGCGGGCACAAACACCCCCGCCGATTCGAAGGTCGGCCAATATTCCGTGAGGTACCGCACGTTCGCGAAATCGGCCTCATTGGAATGCACCAGCACCGCATCCAACCCCGCCTTGCCGATGTTCCGCTGGAATCTCTTCATCCGCTCTTTATATTCCGCCGTGGGAATCGCCGCCATGTCCTGTCTCCTTCGCTATCTGTTGTGCCTGTACAAATGCCGCTCCCCGTTCCAGGAGCGTTCCAATCACTATGTCCAACTGTTCCGCGGCCACCGGACCGCAATTCTTTACGATAAACGGGTCCGGATGCACCGCGCCCTCGCCATAGTGTATCGCGCCCTCCGGCATCGGATAAAACTCCCAGGGATGAAAATAAAAACACAGGAACGGCTCGATACCCCGCGCCGCGCAATACCCCGCGAACCCGTCTATGTGCTTCATGAGCGCGGACGCGCCTTCCGTGCGAAACAGCGGCCACTGGTCCATGTCGCGGCCATAGGGGTCCTTGGAGTCCATGGAGAGGTCCGCGAATGCGGGCAATTCGACAATACCGAGGTTTCCCTCTTTCGTCCAATCCTCGCGGCTGGGGTGATAAGGGCGCAACCGTTCACGGAAGTAATACATCGGATACGTCGCATCCGCCACATAACCCAATGCGTCCAGCGTGTTCACGACCGTGCTGGACCCGAATAAACGCGGACACCGGAACGACACCGGGCGCACCCCCGCCACCTGTTCAATCCATTCCGTACACAACGCCAACCGCCTCGGGACCTCCTCCTTCAGTATCGGCATCATCCCGGGGATGTCAAAAAGAGAATCGCCAATCGTTTCATGAAACAGTGTGTGGGCGCCTATCTCGTGCCCCTGTGCTTTCACCGCCTGGACAACGTCCGGATGCTTCCGGGCGGCATCCCCCGTGAAGAAAAACGTCGCCGTGATCCCGCGCCGGGCCAGAATATCCAAAATCACCGGCGTCCCATGTTTAACCCCTTCATAAAACGGCGTCCAACTGCCAACATCCGTCTCCATGTCAAACCCGAAAACGACCTGCATCCGGCTCATATTCATTCCTTCCGAAGAGTCACATAGGCAACAACCAAAGAGCGTATCCGCTCAAAAATATGTTGTCAACTCGGAACAACCCCTTCTTTTCCCACAGCCGATGCCGCCATACTTTTTTCCATCCTCCATTCCCGGTGTACGTTCTTCATCAATCCTCACTACTCTGCTGTTGCAAGTTTAGCATATTGTTGTTTTTCCAGAATTTGGACTCGGATGTGTTTTTTTCGTTTCCCAACACAACTAGCATGGTTGTCTGCATGATGTGTAACCCATTGTGGTTTATATACTTATTGTGCTTCAGGAGAGTCTGTTAACGTTAAAAAAATGCTTTACAGCCCGTGTAGAAAGTTGTATAGTATGAACGCGTTGCGGCAGTGTACTGAGAATTATGCGGATTCTGACAATAGGGTGGCGGGAGACGTGCGCGATGAGAAGGAGAAGCGCGGGCTTTACACTCATTGAGCTGCTGGTGGTAATCGCCATCATAGGGATTTTGGCGGCTATTTTGCTGCCGGCCTTGGCGCGGGCGCGCGAGGCGGCGCGGCGGTCCAGTTGCCAGAACAACCTGAAGGAGTTCGGGCTGGTCTTCAAAATGTACGCCAACGAAGCCAAAGGCCAGAAATTCCCGATGTTGAAGCGGTATCAATCCAGTTGGCGTCCGGAATTGGGGCTTCCCTACTCCGCCTACACCTGCGATGGCGGCCAGGGGTCTTCGTTTGTGCCGGATGTGCAATCCCTGTATTCCGAATATCTGACGGATACCGAAATTTTCCAGTGCCCGTCGTCCTCCACCGTGATTAAAGATGACTGGCATTATGACAATGAGGCTGCAAATCCCGTGGATCCCTGCGCCGAAACCAACGATTCCTATGTATATTTGGGCTGGACCATTCTGCCGCAGCATGTGTATGTTCCGGGAACCAATCCGAACGCCGAAACGCCGGAAAACGCCATTAATCCCTTGTTCATTGACTTGTTTATCAATTACGAAACGGAATCCGGCGTTCTCTTCAAGGGATTCATGTGCATGCCCAAAGACATGCCCTGCCCGGACCACCCCTACGATCACGACTTGACATTTCAAGAGATTGATCCGGCCTCCCCCCTGGAACCGGTATACCGCCTGCGCGAAGGGATTGAACGCTTCTTTATCACGGACGTGAACAATCCCGCCACTTCCGCCAAGGCCCAAAGCGTGATTCCCATAATGTGGGACCGCATCGCGAAAAACATCGAACGGGAAGGATTCAACCACATTCCCGGGGGGGCGAATGTCCTCTATCTGGACGGCCACGTGGCGTATCAGCGGTATCCCGATGAGCACCCCGTCACGCGCGCCTATGCCGTGGCAATCACCAAATTGGTCAATACCATGTGGGGCTTGGAATAACCGCCGGATGGAAACAATCCTGCCCCGGAACGATGAAATGACGGTTCCGGGGCGGGGTTTTTCTTTCGGTGTTTATTCCTTATGGGCACGTCTGGGAAATAACACAACAATAACTGCCGCAGGCCACGCAGGTGTACCCAACTCTTGCCGCGCATTTTTGGGTTGAAGTGTCGCAGCACTTTCCATTGGGGGCCAACACCGCTTCAATGCTTTTATCCAATTGGGCGGCGTCAACTGTGGCGTCGTTCTTAACGCCATAGGCAAGCAGCGCGCCAAACATTCCGGCCTCGAGCACTTGCCGGGTCAATTCCAGGGATTCAGGCGGCACCAGGGGCGACATGCCAATTTCGAAGAAATCCGGATAGCTCAGTTTGCCCAGTACTTCCAGAAACCGGGGGTTATGGGCCAGGTTCAGGTAGAGATGGTTGGTTTTTTTACTGGCCACCTCAAGAAAGGGGAAGGCAAGCCCCAGGTTTTCCAGGGGTTTGAAGTAATTCGTAAACAGGGTCTTCACCGGGTCCGGTCCCGTGGCCTCAAGGTCTTTTTCAAACAGGGAACACACCCGCCAATCTTTCAGCGCGGTCCCATTGACCGTGGATGCATTCAAATGCGATTTCAATCCCTCCAGCCGCTTCAGAATGTCCTCCGGCGGGTTTTGCCCCTTGAGATTGGCGGTTATCCGGTCCACAAGCCCCGCCAAGGTTAAGGCGGGCGCCTTGCTGTTTCCGGAATCCGTGCCGGGGAGGGCGAAAAGCTCCGCGAAGGAAATGCCCGCCCACGCCTTCATGTTCAGTTCATACTTGTTGAGTTGGGCGGTGGCCGCACCATTCAACGCCAGCGCCAACATCAGCCCGATTCCGACAATAACACTTCTCTCTCTCATCTCGTTCTCCTTTCGCGTTGTTCATCCATTATTCCCGGTGAGTCCCCGGATTTGCACGAGTTTCTCACACGTTCTGGCCACACGGCGTGCCCGCCACGGCATCTTCCGCGTGCAAACCTTGCCCTTGATGGAACACTTGGCAAAGCTCCCTATGCATGCTAGGGCGTTATCGTATACTCAAAACGGATTTCTTGAAATTCACCGCGTTGCACGCTGAAATTGAACGTCACGGCGGTGTTGTTTTCCACCTTCTTCCGGAGCTCTTCGAGCCGTTGTATGGCGTCATCCAGGGAGGAGAAGCCCATTTCATCCACTGTGGTGATCCGGTCATTTAGGGCCAATCCGGACGCCCGCAGGTATTCCCCCGGAGTGATTTCTTCCAGTTGCTCCAACACAATACACACAGTTCCCGCGTCCGGATTCGTTTGTGATCCCGGGGATGGCACCACATTACCGCGCAGTTTGGCATAGGGCTGCAATGGATCAAGACTCAATCCCTGCTCGGGCATCAAGGAAATAATCAAACCGTCCTTGATTTTTTCAAGCAAGGCGATGGATTGTTGGCGGGCGAGTTGCACCGGCTGGGTGCGCAATTCACGGGGCTGGGCCGTGAGCGACAACCGGAGGGGTTGGCCGTGCCGTTCCAACCGGATATCCAGGGTGTCCGGAAGATTCGGGATTTCACGGGCCGCCAACGGTTGCAGGGCCGCGAGAGCTTCCGCACGGGTGCGAAGAGGCTGGGCATTGAGTTGCATCAACAAATCGCCGGATTTGATACCGAGGGGCGCCAAGGATTCCCAGCAAGAGCCGGAGGCCGCCAACAGGCCGGTGGCATCCGGCTCCGGTGTTCCGGCGGCCTGTTCGGCGCTCAGTATCTGGGTCAGATTCCGCAAGGAGGCGCCCAGGGTCTTCTTCGAGAGGATGGCCTCCACTGTTTTGGGAGCGGCGGGGGAAGTCATCTGGAACTGCTGGTGGTGAATCCGTTTGAAATTTCCCAGCTTGGGCTGGAGGGGCCCGGGATGTTTTTTCATATCCGGCTCGAACGCTTCCCAGCATTCCGCTTGTCCATCGGAACGCAAGGTGATCAGAGTCTTGGTGGAAGCACAAAACCGGGCGCACTCCACTTCCGGAAGGCGGAGGAGCAGCTCCAGGCGGGCCGCATCCCAGATTCGGGTGCAGCGGTCCGAGGAGGAGGTAATAATATAACGGTTTTGCGCGTCCACGGACAGGTCATAAACACCTCGGTTATGCCCTTGCAGCACGCCGGCGCCGCCACCCGTGCTTGCCTCCCAAATCCGCGCGGTCCGGTCCTCGGAAGCGGTCAACACCCTATTCCCATCCGGAGAAAAGGTTATGCTCCTGATGGCCGCATTATGCGCCTGAATGGACCATGCCTGCGAGTCATCCGTTAAATTCCATAGAATCGCTTTTCCGTCCATACCCCCGCTGGCCAGATACCGGCCATCGGGACTGAAACACACCGCAAACGCGGAACCGGTATGGGCGTCAAGGCGATGGAGCGGTTTTCCCGAAGCCAGGTCCCATAGATGCACTGTGCCATTTTCACAGGCCGTTGCAATCTGTTGTCCGGCCGGGTCAAAGGCTATATGGGTAATTTGCGAATCAGCCTTTAGAATATGAAGCACTTCATGGGAGGATAGATTCCAAACCACCGCTGAAAAGGTATCCAACACGGCGGCAAGGTACAGTCCATTTTCCGATAGTGCCACCGCGCTCTGGCCCAACAACACGGGATTGGCCGTGTAAATGTCATGATAATCCGCTTTTGCGCAGGACAATACATGGGCGGCCCCATCCGCCCCAAGAAGGGCCATTTGCTGTGTTTTCTCACAGACCGCCAGTTTGTTCGTACGGGGCACACAGGCCATCAGGAAACGGCGTCCGGTTTGATAGAGCGGGTCCCAAAGCTGGAAATATTCTTCATTGCTGGTGGTGGCCATGCGGCCGCCGCCGCGCGTAAAGGCCACCCCCCACAAGAACTTGCCCTGTCCCGCCATGCGGTTAACCAGAGAACCGCTCGATGTCTCCCAAGCGGCGAAGGTATTGTCACCGCCACAGGTGATGATCGCGGCGTCATTGCGGGCAAACGCGGCCGCCAGCAACGCCGTCCCATGATTGAATTGCCGGAGTTCTCTATACGTGGCCACCTCGTACAAATGGGCTGTCCCGTCCCGGGCGGCGGCCAGCAACCAAGAAGCGTCTGATGAAAAGTGCACTTGGATCACATGCTGTTCCGGCACGATCCAACGATGCATTTCTTGGCCCGTGGCGGCGTCCCAGAGGGCCGTAAAGCCGTTTCCGCAGGTGGCCAGCCATTTCCCGTCCGAACTGAATGCCGCGTCGTGTCCGTCGCAAATAAACCGCCGGGCATTGCCCGCCATGTCCCATACCACGGTTTGGCCGGCATCGGACATCAAGGCCGCGTCTTTTCCATCAAAGGCGCACGCGGCTTTATAGAGGGGGCCGATCCCGGCTTCCAGGGTGGCGAGCGATGCACCGGATTGGGCATCCCAAATCCGGGCCGTGCCATCCAGCGATACGGAGAGAATCCGGCTGTTGCCGGGAGTGAATTCCGTCCACAGGGCTTTGTCCTTGTGGCCGGACAAGGTGTGGACCAACTTGCCCGAATCTGTAGCCCATATTCGGACGGTTCCCGCCAAGCATGCGCCCGCCAGCCACTTTCCGTCCGGGCTGAAACAGACGGATGAAGAGAGCACGGTCTGCCCTTCGCACGTGCTTTTCAGCGCCCCCGTCTCCGAATCCCACAAGGCCACGGTTCCCGCATCGGAGGCGGTGGCAAGAACCGTTCCATCCGGCGCATAGGCCACCGCACAGATACGGTCCCCCTGCGGCGTCATCACGGTACGAAGCTCCGGGTTGGCGCGGTTGAGCAAATAGCCCCATTCCCAGCCCCGTTGCCCGGGCAGGGTTTGTTCAGCCACCTTGTTGGCCGTGAAATGGTCTTGCGCCTCAAGCGCCGCCTGCATCAAACCCAGCTGGGTGAGGTAGCCCCGGCGCTCGGCCACTTCCCGCTGGGCGTGTTCACGGTTGCGGGAATGCACGATGCTCACGTAGGAATACACCCCCACCACCAACAGCGCCACCGCGAACGCCGCCACCGTATTCACCATCGTCCGGTGTTTCCGGTAATACCGCGACAGGATTTCCTTCAGGGAATAGGCATAGGCGTGGACGAGGCTGCCGTCAATGAAGCGCTGAATATCTTCGGCCAATTCGACGGCGGTCTGGTAGCGTTCCGCGGACTCTTTCCGCATGGCCTTTTCACAGATCATCACCAGTTCCGGCGGGGCCTCTGAAACCGCCGTCAACACCGATACCGGATTGGAATGGACCACTTTGTGCAAGATTTCATGGGTGGTCTTGCCGGAAAAAGGCGTTTTCCCCGTCAAAATCTCATACAAAACGGAACCGAGCGCATAGACATCGGAACGCTCATCCACGGAGGCGATATCGCCCCGGGCCTGTTCCGGGGCCATGTAATGCGGCGTGCCCAGCCGCATGCCCGCCTTCGTTTCCGCGCCCACATCGTCCAGGGGGCGTTCCTCGTTCAAAGCGCTGACATGCTCCCGCAACCGTTCTTCGGAAACATCCTCCAATGATTTTATTTTGGCAATTCCCCAATCCAGCAGCACGGTCTCGCCAAATTCCCCCAGCATGACATTCGCCGGTTTGATGTCGCGGTGAATCACGCCCCGGCTGTGGGCATAGGCGATGGCTTGGCAGAGACTCTCGAAGTGGGGCAGCAGCTTGAGCCGCTCTTCCAGGGTCTTTCGTTCCTTCAGGGTGTCGTGCAGGGTCTTCCCGCGAACCAGCTTCATGGTGTAATACAGGCGGCCATCCTGGCTCTCCCCCAATTCATACACCGGCACAATCGAGGGATGCTCCAAACGCCCCGCCACCTGCGCCTCCCGGATGAACCGCGCCGCCATGCTCGCGGTATACCGCCGGGGCGAAGGATGCGTCGGTTCGGGAATATAATCCGTTTCGGTCAGCAATTCTTTCATCGCCACTTGGCGGTCCAAACGCTCGTCATGCACCACCAGCACCCGGCCCATCCCGCCCCGGGCATGCTCTTTCACCAACGTATACCGCCCGGGCACCCTTGGCAACCCTTCATACCGTTGTTCCAATTGTTGGAAAAAGGTGGGCGGGGCTTGCTTGGTGATGGCGGCGGACGGCTCGGCCAAGGTTTCCCCGGCGAGCCCCAGCAACTCCTCGGCGCGCGAGACCCCTCCGAATTCCTCCAACGCCTTCGCCGCATTGCCATGTTGATTGATCAGGGCCTCCGTCAGCCGGTCCACAAAACGAACCTCTTCCTCCTCCAAGACCCCCGCCTCGATAAAATGCTGCCATAATGCGATATGTGGCGCGATTTTCCAGGCATCAAGGGCGGGCTCCATCGCCTCGGCGGAAAGCCCCTTGAACTGAGCGGCCAGCAGGCCGAAGAGCAGGTCACCCGAATTGTGGTCCATATTCAACGCATCCCCTAAGCACTAACCGTTGCCGTTCCTCATCCAACTTTCTTGAACGCCCTATCACTGCAATCCTATAGACCTTCCGATGATATACCCAATTCCGTATTTATGCAAGTTTTTTCTTTGTGCAGGAGGGGCGGGTGGCGGATGGGCGGGAGAAACTGATACGCTGTCCGAACGCCTATAAACAGGAGACGCCAAGACCATGCGCACCAATGAGGCCAATCGTACGTGGACATCGCCGGAGTATGTTCTGGCCATGCTCATCCTGGGGTTGATGGGAGCCTTTTTCTGGGCCATCCGCGGCACCGCCGGCTATGGCGGGGAAACCGGGGGCATGCTGGCGGGCTTCGGCTGGGCGTTACTCTGGCATGCCTTGTCCCGCATGGGGAAAAATGCGGAAAACCGCCCCTTTGGCCACCCTTGGAGCCTGTTGGCCATTACGCTGGGAATTGCTCTGGGCGGGTTTACGGGATACGGCGTGTACATCTCCTGGGTAAACGGTCATTTTCATCAAAACTATCCGGAACTTTCCCGTGCCATTCCTCCATGGACCGGCTACGCCATGCTGTTTGCCTGTGGATGGCATTGGGGTGGAAACACCGGTTGCTTCTTAGCTTGGTGCGCGCCGAAACGGCCTTTAACGACCGGGCAATGGATGGCGCGGATCGGGTGTGGTCTGGCGGGCGCCGTGGCCTCCGCCGCGCTCGTGCATCTCGTGCCACAGTGCTTTCTTCCCTTTTATAACGAAGGAATCTACTCCGTCCCGGAATACAAAACATGTCAGCGGGCCTTGCTTTCCATTCAAACCATTGCCCCGCATGTGGGGTCGGTGTTTGGATTCCTTGCCTATGAAGCCGTGCGTAAAGACTGGCGGGCCGTGGGCGTGATCCTGACCTTGGGCTTCGGCTTCGCCATCCCGTTCACCGCCGGGGGCGTCTGGCACACCATGCATGACGTGCCCTTGGCCATTGATTGGTGGAAAAACTGGGAAATGACCATCGGGCTCGGGGGCGGCCTCAGTCTGGGGTTGGCCTTCTGGTTGTTCAACCAGCCCGGGGCGGTTGCGCCCGCCCCAATGAACAGACTATCCCAAGCGTTTTTCCGGTCCGGGTTTCCTCTGTGGCTTCCCACCGTGCCCGTGCTGCAAGGCGCTTATGACGGATGGTGTGAATTGCACGCAGTTTCCACCACCACCACGGGATATGTCCTCCTGCTGATAATTAGCGTTGCGCCGTTCACCATCCACTATTGTATAAGAAGGAGGCGCCGCGCCTTCGGAAGGGATACCTATCACGTGTCCTTTCCGGTCATTGCGGCATTCCTGGCGTTGATCATCGCCATGGGCTATCTGACCAGCATTCCGCCGCACTGGCGATTCGGGAATGCCTTTCTCGTAACCCTCTACACCGGCTATATTGGTGTAAGCGCCCTGCTCTTTTTCCTGTTATGGCGGCGGCAGGTTAATTGAGCCCGGCGGCCCATGCCGCGGCGCGGCGGTAGAGTTCATGGACCCCCGGCGCGGCCAAGGCCTTCTCATCGTGGCCGAGAATGCAATGGAATACGCGCCCGCCCGCGCCGTCCACCACAAAGGCCATGGGGTACACCTGTTGATCCACTTTGCTGGTGGCTTCGCAGAGCACCCGGATGGGCGTTGCGCCATCCAGGCACGTATACAATTCGTCTTCCGTCGTAAACGGTTTCAGGTCTTTCGTAATGGGGTGATTGGGTTCCGTTACCCGCACTTCAAAGGTGCCTTAGGGGTCATGC
>CAYXPO010000008.1:9362-22961 GCA_964466925.1 uncultured Nitrospirales bacterium | reverse complement strand
GGCATGGCCGTGAAGACTCTCCACGGCAATGAGGGACAGCAGGAGGGTTTCGCCGATGTCCCGGGGTGGAATCGAACGGGCGAAGCAGTAGCGGTAAACGTTTTCGTTCATGGAGTGATCCTTTCGTTCTTTCTCGATGCTTCCGAGGCCCCGGAACAGGCCGCCTTTCACCGTGGCGGCCTATTGGTTACTTACCGGAAGAAATCGAAAAGTGCCGGAAATAACTCGGGGTTCCTACAGGCCGGACTCGCGCAGTGCGCGCCGCAACCGTTTACGCCGGTCATAGAGCGTGCTGCTGGGGATGCCGGTCTGCTTCGATATCTGCGGGATGCTCGACTCGAGAAGGAGGTCCCAGAGACCGCGCAGGTCTTCGGGCAACTCGTCAAGCGCGCTTTCGAGATCGATGCGGAGCGCGATGTCTTCGGCCGAATCACACGACGGGTCAGGAATCAGGTCCAGAGCGGACTCCGCATCGCCCAGACCGTCGCTCTCGAAGGAGTCACGGTCCCCGGCATCGGCGCGAAGCCGCCAGTCCCGGCACGCGGCGTTCCGTTCCTCGATGAGCGTCGCGATGCGGTGCTCGACGATTCGCGCCATGAAGGTCGTCCGCCGCGCCTTTGCCGGGTCGTAGTTCCGGAGCCGCACAATCAGGTCAAGTGCAAGCTCCTGTTCGATGTCGTCCCGGTCGGAACTTCCGAAACCGGGTCTGCGGGCCAACTCGCGCGCCTTGTTCGTGATGAGGCCATGAGCGTATTTGCCGAGTTCGTGATAGTCGTTCGTATGGTGCATTTGCGTTCTCCCCGGCACGGGGGGAGGCGCGTGTGGATGCCGTCGCGGACCGTGAGCAGAGGGAAGACGAAGAAGGCGGAAGCCGTTGTGGAATCGCCTGTCTACCGGTGTGTTCCGGTGCGGCGACACCCACAACGACCTCCGCCTCGCGACCAGTCTGTTGTCCAGTGCCGTTAAAAATGTCTTCGCCGTCAGACGGCCTGCTCTTCGACCGTCATGCCGAAGGGCAACCCGCCCTTGATCTCCAACTGCTTGATGGTCCCGTCGCCCAGCCGCTCGAAAGTCTCGAACAGCTCGACGACATTGCGCTTGAGTACGAAATCGCCCAGACCGGCTTCCGGCCTGGGCCGGTTTTCGCCTCCGAACTTGATCTGCCGTTCCACCCGCGTCATGGGCGTGAACGCGGGCTCGCCGCCCCGTACCTGAAGCTGGTGGATGCGCCCGAAGTTCACCGTCTGCATCCGCTCGATGAGTTGCCGGCGTTCGGGCGAAAGTTCCGTTTTCCTGACTGTCATGCCGTCGGCCCTCCTTCTTGGGGTTGTTCACAGGAGTGTTCGGCGCGGCGGCGAAACGCTCCAGAGGTTACTTACCGGCGCAATCCCGAAACTGTCGGGTCCTGTCCCGGTCCGCCGCCATCGGACACCCGCTCGTAGCGAGGGCAATCTAGCCTGGTTTTTTCGCGCGAAATGCTTCCTAGACTGGTTTCTAGACTGTCTAGAAACTCCCGGCACACACGAAAAAAGGGCCGCGCGGCAATACCGGCGGCCCGGAAGAAAAGGCGAAGAAATCTCAAGAAAAGTTTCGTCTAGACTGGTTTCTAGACTTGACAACCCCAGCGGCGATACGGACGCCGTCCCGTTTGCTGAAGACGATCTCGACGCCCAGGAACCGGCGAATCGCCCTGAGCTGCTTCTGCATGCGGCCGGTCTCAGCGCTCAGCCCAAAATACGCGGCCTTGGTCCACCCGGTGCATTGCTGAAACGTGCTGTGCGGAATCCAGCCGTTCCCAACCTGGTCGTAGAGGATGTTGATGAGCCGGGCCTTGATTGTGTCCGGCCTCGTGTAGAAGGCGCCCCGGTCTACGCCATTCACCAGCCAACGCACCTCGTGCCCGTGCTCCACTCGTTCGATGACTGTGGCGCCCTCGGGTGTCGCCCCGGCGTTGTCCGCTTCCGCGCAGAAGAGGTCGCGGAGCGGGAAACGCGGCACGAGACCCGCGCCGGTAAGCTCAAGGTAGCCGTCGAGCGCAAGAAAGACCGCGCTCTGTCTCCGGAGAACCGCCTCGGCGCCCGGCGGACAGACGCGCCGTGTCAGGCCGGCCAGGAGAAACGGCGCATTGTCGAAGAGGGCAAGGTGGGCGGTGGCCTTTGCGAACGTCTCCGGGTCGCCGTTGAGCGAGACGATAATCGGTATCCGGCGCGAGGGCGGCAGGTAGGAGACGCCAAGCCGGTAGACCGCCGGGAAGCCTGCCAGGGATTCCGGCTGGGGCTCGATGGCGAGCGCATGCCCCATATCCACAAGCAGCCGGGCCGCATCGATTTCGTGGATGACGCAATCCTCCGGCTCAAGGTCTATCGAGCACTCGTCCTCGGGACAGACGGCCACGATGTCGCGCGGCCCATGACGGACGATGCGCCGGGAGCACCCGCGCGCACATTGCCCGGCGCAGAGGATTTGCGTGGCCTCGCGCTCCGTGGGACGGAGATAGCGCTCGAAATGCTCGAAGCATGGCCCGAGCAGCACTCGGCCATGACGGCAGCCTGCCCAGACAGGCGTTCAAGACGCCGCCATAAAGAGTTCGAGGTCTTCATAACCCATGTCCTGTTCGAAAGAGATGAATCCGCGGTTGAGCATCCAGCGTTCGATGAGTCCGGCATCGTCGTCCCGCTTGTACTGGGCCTTGTTCTCCGAGCTGACGACCACGGTCCGCGGCGTCTTGGCATCCTCGAACTTGACGTCGAACGCGGCCTTCGCAATCGTGGCCCGGATGGGGATGGACGTGCCCCGGTTCTCCATTGCCGCGAAAACATCGTCGGCCTTGTGAATCTCGATCTCCCGGTATTCGTTCAACCAGTGCAGATGGATTTCCTTCAGCTTCACCCACTCCAGCCCATGGATGTCCGAACAGACCAGCGACGCCTTTCCATCGCGCCGAAGGGGTTCCAGCGTGAACCGGTGGCTGCCGTCGAAGAAGCTGCCGTCCCCGAAAAGGCGCAGGCCGAAGACTTCGCGGTAGAGCCGCTTCAGCGTCTTGCCGGTGGCGTTGATCCTGAGTTCCCCAGTCTCGCGGTTGTATACGAGCACGTCGAATTTCGCGGGCCGGAAGTAGACGCTACCCGACTCGCCCTTTTCGATGGCGGACTCCCGTGTGAACGGCTCGCCATGGCGCACAAGGAACCACACCGAATCCGGACCGGCGAACATCGCGACGCGCGCCGTCCGGCCCCGCCGCTGCCGCACGAACCATTCGTCGAGAGAGCGTTCTATCGCCCGCAGCGTGTCTTCATCGGGTTCCAGAAACGGCGGAACACTGGACCGGGTCGAGCGGAAGTACTCGAAGCTACGCGGGCGAGAGAGGAAATGCTGTGCGTGCAGCCGCTCCAGAAGCTCCGGCTCCTGCATCCAGACCTGGATGGCGAGGTCCGCCGGAGACGTCTCCTCGCCCGGGTCAACGTCCAGGCCCGACCTGGCGACGGCATCTTGAAGGGCGTCAAAGCTCTCCGGCGCGGCCAGTTCGTTGACGAAGAACAGCGCGTCGATGAGGGACTGCGGCGTCTTCGTATCGGGACTCAGCAGGACGTGGCTCAGCGCCTCGTAATCGAGAATGCCCTCCGTACCGGGAGGAGGGATGGTCACGCCTCGTCCGAGAAGGTACTTCCGGTATGGTCCCAGAAACGCGATCAGGTGCTCCCGAGCGATGCGATGCAGCGTCTCGGGCTTCGAGAAACGGCGGAGATTGATTGCAGCCATGCGCCACTCCTTTCCAGCCATGCCGTCAACCCGCAGCCCCTCCCGATGAGGACGCGCCCAAGCGGTTGACAACAAACCGACTGAAAAGTATACTACTGAAAAGATTATCAGTCAATGCTTTCGTGCCTGCATCGGAACCGCCCGTGCCGCAAGTGGAAAGGCAAGCGTCATGGCCTTCGGAATAACCGCCCCCGAGAATCTTGTCGCCGTCAGCATCGAGACCACGGGACTCAACCCGATCCGGGACGGCATCACGGAAGTCGGCGCTGTTCGCTTTGACTACAACGGCCGGCTGTTGGACACCTTCCGGGAGCGCGCGAATCCTGGTGTACCCGTGCCAGAGCACGTGACGAGGCTGACCGGCATCCGGGATGAAATGCTGGAGGGGGCCAGACCGCCCGAGGAGGTCGTGCGTGACCTTTTCGCCTGGGCCGGTCCCGGCGCGTGGTTCGCCGCGCACAGCGGGGAATTCGAGGCGGCGTTCCTCCTCGCCGCCGGGGGGCCAGCCGAGGACGACGATTCGCTCATGCTGAGCACCCTGCAGTGGGCGCGCTCAGTCGGGCTGGATGTCCCCAATCACCGGCTCGGCACGTTGATGGACTTAATTGGATTCGAGATCCGGGTCAGGCCCATGCACAGCACCTTGGTCGGCGCGCAGGCCGTGGCGGACCTCTTCCGGTTCTTGCTGAAGCGGTGTTATCACGAGCCCACGCACGAGGGCGTCAAGGACATGCTGATCTTCCGCACGGACAGAATGCACGCGTTGGCCCGGTGCGTGACCGGGAGGTACGACCGGCGGCGCGTCTACGCGAAGCCAAGCTCCTCGCGTTGATCCTCCCAGTCACAGGATGAAACCTTGACGAGTTGCATGTACGACAGGCCGTCGGGTTCCCGGCCGTCCAGAATGGCCTGGGTAATGTCGGGCGCGAGCGTGGCCAGACGCATGATGCGGGCGACATAAGAGGAGTCTTTGTTCACGGCAGCGGCAAGCTGGGCCGTCGACTTGAATCGTCCTTCGTCGAGCAGCCTGGTCCATGCATGGGCGCGCGCCAGTATCGTGATCAACCGCTCCTGGCTGGCCGGAGGCGCATCCGTTTGCGCTCCGTCCAGTCCTTCCGGAGCGATGATCAGCTTGCGGCCCCGCCTTCTGCGCATGAGCATGGGCACGTGAATGAGGAGTCCGCCGTCTTCGGTACGTTTGATGGTGACTGATTTTTCGGTCATATTCCTTCTCCGCGCTGCCGGGTCTCTTCGGCATAACCTGTCAGATCGGCGACAAGCCCCGTGACCCCGACGGCCTTGAGTTTCAGGTCAAGCCCATCCAGCCACACGGTGACCCGCTCGACGAGCATATGGATGAGCCGGTGTTTCTCGACCGGAAAGAGCACCTCCCATAGTTCCTCCAGCGTTCCGAAGGCCTCGGCGACATCGTGCTCGGTGATACGCTCGCCGCCAAGGCCATCGAGTTCCCGCTCAATCTGGTCGAGTTGCGTGCCGATGGACGACGCGTTCTCGTTGAGTTCCATGATCCGCGCCGGGTCGCCGCCCGCGCGAATCAGTTCGACCGCCTCGTCCTGAACGCCGCTGAGCTCGCTCTTCAGGTGTTCCCGCTTCGCGTTCAGGCGTTCCCGTTCCTCGTCCTCCTGGGCGCGCGCCGCCATGAAGGTCTTCGCGACTAGCGCGGGCGTCCGGAATACGGCCCCGAGTTGCTCGACCACAACCTTCTCGATCTCTCCGCTCGCGACCCGGCTGACCGGGCAGGCGTCCGCGCCCCTTCGGTGCGCGGTCTTGCAAAGGTAATAGTGGAACTGCCTTCCGTGCCGCTTTGTGTAGGTCGGGCTCATGGCGCAGCCGCAATGGCCGCACCGAATCAGTCCGCGCAATGGGGAGTCCGTGGTGAGTCTCCCCGTCATGCGCCGCGTGCGGTGGTTTTCGCTGAGCAGCTCCCCTGTCCGTTCCCAAAGTTCCTTGTCTATGATGGCAGGGTGTTCGCCGGGGTAGACGTTGCCGTTGTGTTCCAACTCGCCCGTGTAGAGCCGGTTCCTTATCAGGCGTCCCACGGCGGGCACGTCCCAGGCATGCCCCTCGCGCCGCTTGCCTTTCTTCGTGACCCAGGCCTTGGTCGTAAGACCATCGGCATTGAGTTCGCGCACGACCTGCAACGTGGAGCCTGTCTGATTGAAGCGCCGGAAGATGCGGCGGACGATGCGCGCTTCTTCCTCGTTGACGACAAGCCGCTTGTTCGGGCGGTCCACGTCGTATCCGAGGGGCGGCGGACCGCCGCACCACTTGCCGTGGCGTTTGGCGGCGGCGACCTTGTCCCGGATGCGCTCGCCCGCAATCTCCCGTTCGTATTGCGCGAAGGACATGAGAATGCCGAGCATCAGGCGTCCGCTCGAATCGGTCGTGTTGAATTGCTCGGTCACGGAAACGAAGCTGACGCCCCGTTCCTCGAAGAGTTCCACCATGCGGAAGAAGTCCAGAAGCGACCTGGACAGGCGGTCAATCTTGTAGACGACAATCGTATCCACCGCGCCGGCGTCCACGTCCTTGAGCAGCCGCTTCAAGGCCGGGCGTTCCATCGTGCCGCCGGAAAAGCCGCCGTCGTCATAGTGGCCGGGCGCCAGTTCCCAACCGCGCGCCGCCTGGCTCCGGATGAAGGCCTCGCATGCTTCCCGCTGCGCATCAAGCGAATTGAAGTCCTGCTCAAGGCCGTCTTCATGGCTCTTGCGCGTGTAGACGGCGCACCGGCGAAGGGTCTCATCGTCTCGTGAACGAAGGCCCTCACGCATCCCGGGACTCCCTCTTTGCGCTTTTGAGCTTCGGAAGGCCGAAGAAGTTTCTCCCGCTCAGCTTCATCCCGGTGATGGTCTCCGCCGCCGCGGTCAGGGACTTGTAAACCGTCCCCTTGTAGCGGAAGCCGCCCTCGACCACGACGACCTCGTACTCGACACCCCGCCAGCGGCGCTTGAGACGGGTGCCCGGCACGAGCTGCGTGCCTGGGGCTTTCTTCTTCGGCTTCCCGGTGACAAGCGCCAACGCGTCCGTCTCCGCGAGTTCCGTGAGATGCTGCTTCGCGCGCTCTTCCAGGCCCCCGTAATACATCTCTTGAATCCGGTAAGCCAGGCGGCGCACGAGATGCTGGCGCTTGTAGGCAGGGGGCTCCGTGCCATTCAGTTCCCGCCACTTCTCGCGCAATTCCGGGGTCTTCATTCTGGCCAGTGCGGCCAACTGCCGGAGGACCGTGCCGCGCAGGTGTTCATTACTCTTTGCCGCGCTCGTTCGCTGTTGATTCGTTGCGTTCATGTAACCTCCTTCAACGCTGTTTCCTGCGGTCATGAACGCTTCGTTCGTGGATCGAAATCAAGTCCGTTTCGGGAGAAGAAACCAGGCTCCGTTTCGTGCCCGCCAGGTTCCGGCGCGTGCGCAGCCGCAACACGCCAACGGCAAGGATCGAGGCCACGTCGTCATGGCCAAAGGCTGATATTTTGCCGTTGCCTCTCCGTGCTTCTCCGGCATCCATGTTCATGTCTCCGTGTTTCTCCGGGCAATCGATTCCCCCAATGATTACTTACCGGAACGGCTGGGAAAGTGCCGGATGCGAAGCATGCGAGGAGGAGAGCAAGCGTCCGGGCATGGTGGACGGAGGTCGCGCGAGGGATGGATATCGGGAACGTGCGTGGCGGGCTGTCGAGGGCATAAACCGAGTCAGTATTTGCCAGGAAGCGGCGCGGACACAGGCCCGGACGGGCGGCCCCCGATGGACGTCCGATTGGCTTGAAAACGGAAGTTCTTTTGAAAACGCTTCCACCCCTGGAAGCTCGACTCAAGAACGCTTCGTGCCGGAATGCGTTCGCCCTTTGTTTATGCGGGTAGGGGGTCTTCAGAAACGGACTGGGGTTCGGGAAACGGCGTTGGGGCGTGGTTTGTGGAGACACCGCATGTTGCCCGGTCGCAACCTGCGAAAAATGCTGTCGTCATATATTGCTGAAATACAAGGATTTACAGCGACGGGGAGATCAGGACTCAGTCCTGATCGATTGGAGAGAACAGAGAGATTCCGTGGAAAATGTGCCCGAATCGCGCAAAAATGTGGTGGGGTAAGTCCTGATCTCGCGAGGCGGGAAATTGCGAGAACCCCTGCAAATACAGGGCGAAAAAGCGAAACGCTCCCACGGAGAAAACCTCCGGAGGAGCGGAGTTGCGAAAAGAAGAATGGTGGAGGCGGCGGGAGTCGAACCCGCGTCCGGAAGTGCCTCAACGTGGTCCACTACGTGCGTAGCCTTTCGTTTAGGATTCGCCCGGTTGGAACGCATCAGGCATACTTTCCAACGTCGCTAGGCGGTCTTTCGTACTCGTACCGGAGACATCGCCCTTCCTCCGGCTTGAGGCCCGCTGTCGGCGCCTTGTCCCGTTAGCAGGCGGTTACGGGCAAGACGTGTCGCCTCTAATTAGGCGGCAAGAGCGAATTCTTGGTTCGCAGTTAACTTTTTTCCCGGTTTTTACGAGGCCACCGGGGCCCTCGGCACGCGTCCCACGCGTCATCCACCCCCGTCGAAACCGTGTCGCCCCCACATTGAAAGCGACTCCTTCGCGAGGACCTTGGATCGCGCAGTCGATCGTAAGGCAAAGGGTATTATGCCACAGAATGCCGGGAAGGGGCAAAGGAGTGATTTTCACGATCGGGTTTGGGGTCTAGGGTTCAGGGTTTGGGGTTCGAAGAAACAAGAAGGAGAATTGTGGATTGCGGATTGCGGCATTGCAGGGGGAAAACCATGCGATGAGGGTGGAGGCGGCCCGAACATTCGCGCAAAGGCGCGAAGTCGCCAAGGTGAAGAAGAAGATAGTGACCCAAAGAGTGTGCACGGCCAAGGCCGGGGACGGTCTTGACCGTGCCATCAGTGCAGACATTTCATGGGGGTGAAAATTCAAGAAGCTGGTGGATAGTTGAAGATTCATGGCGCCAGAGGTCCAGCATGCATGGGGTCATTAGTTATCCATTCCTTTCAGGAAAGCCGTTATGTTGACAGGGATTCGGGGGCGTTGCTAGAGTCAGGGTGTTTGTGGCAGGCATTGCGGTGGCGGGATGCCGCCGGAGGCAGGGTTGTGTCTTTGGTTTTCCTAGTGGCGAGAATGGTTTCATGAATATTCAGGATGCGATACGCCGGGTAACGCGGCGGGAGGACTTGACGCGGGAGGAATCGGCGTCGGCGATGCGGTGGCTGATGTCGGGGGAGGCAACGCATGCGCAGATGGGGGCGTTTTTGGCGGCGTTGCACATGAAGGGGGAGACGGTGGAAGAGATCACGGGGTTCGCGGGGACGATGCGGGCGCTGGCGACGCCGATAGTGACGGGGCGCCGACCGTTGGTGGATACGTGCGGGACGGGGGGGGATCATTCGGGAACGTTCAACATTTCGACGGCGGCGGCGTTTGTGACGGCGGGGGCGGGGGTGGCGGTGGCAAAGCATGGGAACCGCAGTGCAACGAGTGTTTGCGGGAGCGCGGACGTGCTGGAGTCGCTGGGGGTGAATATTGCCGCGTCGCCGGAACGGGTGGGGCGGTGTATTGATGAAATCGGGATTGGTTTTCTGTTTGCACGTTCGCTGCATGGCGCGATGAAACATGTGGCCCCGGTACGCTCGGAATTGGGCATCCGCACGGTATTCAATCTGTTGGGGCCGCTGACGAATCCGGCACGGGCGGACGCGCAGGTGATGGGCCTCTTCGATGTGGCGCGCCTGGAGACCATTGCGGAAGTGCTGATGCGGCTGGGGGTGCGGCATGCGTTTGTGGTGGCGGGCTCGGACGGGTTGGATGAGGTGACCCTTTCGGGTCCGACGCAGGTGGCGGAAAGCGTAAATGGAACGGTGCGGCGGTACGAAATCACGCCGGAACAGTTTGGGCTTGTGCGCGCGCCGAAGGAGGCGTTGCTGGGCGGGGACCCGGCATCGAACGCGGCGATTTTGCGGGAGGTACTGGAAGGCAAAGCAGGTCCCCGGCGGGATGTGGTGGTGTTGAACGCCGCGTTGGCGATTGTGGCGGGACAAGGGGCGGAAACGACAGAGGAAGGCGTGCGGCGCGCGGCGGAGTCGCTGGATTCGGGCGCCGCCTTGAATACCTTGGAGCAATTAGTACGGATGTCACATGATTCTTGATGAAATTATCGAACACAAGCGCGCGGAAGTGGCGGCGCAGAAGTCTAAAGTCCCCCTGGACATGGTGATGGAGGGCATTGAACGCATGGAGCCGGCCCGGGATTTCCGGGGGGCGCTCCGGCGGGACGGTGTCAGCCTGATTGCGGAAATCAAGCGCGCATCCCCGTCGAAGGGCGATATCATGCCGGACGTAAACGCGGTGGAACTGGCCTCGGTGTACGAACAGTCCGGGGCGCGGGCGATTTCGGTGCTCACGGATGCAAAGTATTTCAAGGGCAGTCTTTCGGATTTGACGGAAGTGCATAATCACGTCCGCATCCCGTGTTTGCGGAAAGAATTCATTGTGGACCCGTACCAGATTTATGAGGCGCGGGCGGCGGGCGCGGACGCCATCCTGCTGATTGTGCGCGTATTGAGTGACCAAGAAATCCGGGAATTCCAGCGGATAGCGGCGAAGCTGGGCATGGCGGCCCTGGTGGAGACGCATTCGTTGGAGGAGATCGTGCGGGCGAAAGACGCGGGTGCGCATATTATCGGGATTAACAACCGCGATTTGGACACGCTGTCCGTGGATGTCAATGTGACATTGAACTTGCGCACCAAGGTGCCGGGCGGGGTGACGCTCGTGAGCGAAAGCGGGATTTACACCCGCGCGCATGTGAAGGCGCTGGAAGACGGGGGCGTGGATGGCATTCTGGTCGGCGAGTCGTTGTTGACAAGCCGGGATATTCGCGGGAAAATCATGGAATTATTGGGCCGTGACGAAGGTTAAAATCTGCGGCATAACGAATCTGGAGGATGCGCTGGCGGCGTGTGCGGCCGGCGCGGATGCGCTCGGGTTCGTGTTCGCGGAAGAGGCGAAGGCGCGGGGCCGCTATATCGATCCGGATGAGGCCTATCACATTGTGCGGGCCTTGCCGCCCCTGGTGACGACGGTGGCGGTGGTGATGAATGAGCCGCTGGACCGGCTGCAACGCTATCTGGAATTCATGGACCGCGTGCAGTTGCACGGCGAGGAACCGCCGGAACTTTGCATTCAACTGGGGGAACGGGTCATCAAGGCCTTTCGCACGGGGCCGGAATTTTCAGCCGGGGAGATGCTCAACTATCCCGCGATGGCGTATCTGCTGGATGCTTCAGTGGCGGGCGCGCGCGGCGGAACGGGGGTTACGTGCGATTGGGCGGCGGCGCAAGCGGCGGTGGCAACAGGAAAACATATCATTCTGGCGGGCGGGCTGACACCGGAAAACGTCGCGGAAGCGGTGCGGACGGTGCGGCCCTACGCCGTGGACGTATCGGGCGGCGTGCAGTGCGCCCCGGGAAAGAAGGATCATGAACGAGTTCGGCGATTCATCCACAATGCAAAAACATCCGTGGCCTGACGCGCACGGGCGCTACGGCGTGTTCGGCGGGAAATATGTGCCGGAAACGCTGATGTACGCGCTGGAGGAATTGGAACAGGCGTATGCGGAGGCCAGAAAGGATGGCGCCTTCCAGGACATGTTGAGCGGGTACCTGCGCACGTATGTGGGACGGCCCACCCCGTTGTATTTTGCACGGCGCTTCACGGAACACCTGGGCGGCGCGAAAGTATACTTCAAGCGCGAGGATTTGGCGCATACCGGCGCGCACAAAATCAATAACGCGCTCGGGCAGTGTTTGCTGGCGGCGCGCATGGGGAAAACCCGCGTGATTGCTGAAACGGGGGCCGGACAGCATGGGGTGGCCACGGCCACGGCGTGCGCGCTGCTGGGCTTGGAATGCGACGTCTACATGGGTACCGAGGACATGGAAAGGCAGGCGTTGAATGTGTTCCGCATGCGGCTTCTGGGGACGCGCGTTGTTCCGGTGGATTCCGGATCGAAGACCTTGAAAGATGCGATCAATGAGGCGATGCGGGACTGGGTGACAAATGTGCGGCATACCCATTATTGCCTGGGCACGGTGCACGGGCCGCATCCCTTCCCGCTGATCTGCCGCGATTTCCAAAGCATTATCGGGCGCGAAACCCGCCAGCAGATCGCGGCGGCGGAAGGCCGCCTGCCGGACGTGCTGATTGCGTGCGTGGGCGGCGGCAGCAATGCCATCGGGCTGTTTTTCGATTTTATCGGCGATGATGCAATACGGATGATTGGGGTGGAAGCGGGCGGAAAAGAAATCGTGCCGGGAATGCATGCGGCGCGCTTTGCCGGAGGCACACTCGGGATGTTGCAGGGCGCGATGAGCTATGTGCTCCAGGACGAAAATGGGCAGATCGGTTCGACGCACAGCGTGTCGGCGGGGCTGGATTACGCGAGCGTGGGCCCGGAGCATGCTTATTTTTTCCGGAACGGGCGCATTGAATACACCCATGCGGACGATGCGGAGGCGCTGGCGGCGTTTCAGTTGTGCGCGCGCCTGGAAGGCATCATCCCAGCCTTGGAATCCGCCCATGCCGTGGCGCACGCCGTGAAAGTGGCGCCCACATTGGACAAAGACCAACTCATGATAGTGAATATTTCAGGCCGGGGCGACAAGGATGTGCAGCACGCCTCCCGGTTTATCAAGATGGACGAGGAGACGAAAGGATGAACCGGATTGAACAACGTTTTGGAGAATTGCAGAAAAAGGGGGAAACGGCCTTCATTCCCTACATCACGGCGGGCGACCCGAGTTTGGAGTATACGGAAAAGATTGTGTATGCCCTCGAGGCGGCGGGAGCGGATGTGATCGAGTTCGGGGTGCCGTTCAGCGACCCCGTGGGGGATGGATTGGTGATTCAAGAAGCCGCGCACCGCGCCTTGCTCAAGGGCGCAAGTTTGCGAAAGATTCTGGCGCTGATTAAGAAAATGCGGACGAACACCCAGGTTCCCATTTTGTTGTTCAGTTATTTCAATCCGATTTTGGCCTATGGCGTGGCCGATTTCGCACGGGACGCGGCGGACGCGGGAGTGGACGGCGTACTGTGTGTCGATCTGCCGCCGGAAGAGGCCGGGGAGTATAAGGCCGTGCTGGACGCAAAAGGGCTGTGCACGGTATTCCTCATCGCCCCGACCAGCAGCGAGGAACGAATTGCACTCATCGCGCGGCATTGCAGCGGCTTCATTTATTACGTCAGCCGCATGGGGGTGACCGGAGAGCAGACTGCGCTGGCGGCGGATTTGGCGGAGGCCCTGGCGCGGATTCACCGGCACACCGATAAGCCCGTCGCGGTGGGATTCGGCATTTCCACCCCAGATCAGGCGCGAAAGGTGGCCGGGCTGGCCGAAGGCGTGGTGGTGGGTTCCGCGATTGTGCGCTTGATTGCGTCATTGGGCGAAGCGCCGGATATGGCGGAAAAGGTGCGGGAGTTCGCGCAGGCGCTGGTGCGCGCGGCAAAAGGGAAGTAGCACAATCTCTCCAAGGTTTTGAACTTTCGCCCTGGGTCACTCATAATAGCGCCTCGTGAAGTTGTTGGATCCCAATTGGAGCGCGCTGGTGACATCCGTACGTACAACCATGCTTTCCTGCATATTTTCCTGCGCCTTGGTGGCGGCGGGGTATGCGCTATGGCCGCGTGCGGCGGTGACGGAGTTGGAGCGTCAGGCGTTGGCCGAAGGCCGGACCATCATCACGTATTGGGATCGGCATTCGGGGCATGAACATGCCGCGCGCATGGCGCTCATTGATGAATTCAACCGCGGCCAGCGGGAAGTGTATGTGC
>CAYXPO010000008.1:0-9352 GCA_964466925.1 uncultured Nitrospirales bacterium | reverse complement strand
GGGGGTGGCCATCGGCTTCAATGCGCTGATGGAAAAGACGCTGACCGCGACGGCGGGAAACGCGCCGCCGGATGTGCAGTCCATGGACACGGGGTTTCTTCAACAGCTCGCGCCGCAGGGCATCTTTTTGCCGCTGGATGATTTCATGGCGAGCGTGCCGGATTTGCATCAGGACCGGTTTTTCCCGTTTTGCTGGGAGATGGCGGCCTTTGGCGGGCATGTGTGGGGCATTCCCACGACCACGGACACCTATTGCCTGCTGTGGAACAAGGCGGCGTTCTGCAAGGCGGGACTGGACCCGGAACGCCCCCCGCGCACTATCGAGGAACTCAACGCATATGCGGCCAAGCTGACGATTCGCACCGCGGACGGCATGATCGAGCAAATGGGTTTTTTGCCCTGGGCGCCGTGGGACCAGAGCCACATGTGGGGCATTTTTTTCGGCGGGCGCTGGTACAATTATGAGACAGGCGAGGTGAATCTCGCGAAGGACCCGGGATTGATTGCATCGTTCCGCTGGCAGCAGAGTTTTACGATTGACCCGTCCGCCACGGTGCAATTGCCGTATGCGATGGATCCGGAGCGCATCGCGGCGTTCAGCAAGGGCATGGGCGATTATTTCAGCGCGAACAATCCGTTTTACTCGGGCAAAGTGGCCATGATTTCCGAGGGGGAATGGCAGTTGACGTTTATTCCGAAGTATGCGCCGAATTTGGAATGGGGCGTGGCGCCCCTGCCTCGGCCGGAGGGAGTGCCGCCCGTTTCGTACAGCCTCGGATGCATCGTGGATGTCATTCCGGCGACGGCGCGGCATCCGGAGGCCGCCAAAATGTTTTTGCGGTGGTTCTACAGCCCGCGTGCGGATGGCCGGCCTTCCCCCGCGTGCGATTATGCCTATCAGATTCACAATATCCCCGTGCGCACGCAGGACGCGGCGGACCCGCGGTTCGCGGACAACGCGAAGTTCCGTGTGTTTGTGGATGAACTGTTGAGCAAACCGGTGTACGGCCCGCCGGTAATGCCGGTGACGCAATACATGACCGACCAAATCGAACGCATGCGCGAGCAATTGGTGTTCCGCAAGATTACGCCCGAGGAAGCCTTGCGCCAGATCGAGACACTGACCCGGCGCGAGCTGGCGCGGGTGCGCGGATTGCTGGCGCGGGGTGGCACGGGCGCCGAATGGGGGGTGAAGCCATGACCCGCATGGAACGCCGGAATCTGCGGAATGGATTGCTGTTCGTTTCTCCGTGGCTTGCCGGTTTTCTGGCGTTCGAGTTTTACCCGCTCCTTATGAGCATTTACTACAGTTTCACCGAGTTCAGCGTGGTGCGCCCCCCGGTGTGGTCGGGCTGGGCAAATTACCATGAATTGTTTTTTGAGGACCCGCTGTTCTGGAAGGCCTTGTACAACACCCTGTATTTCACGGTATTTTCCGTGCCGCTCGGCCTGGCCGCGGGCATGGGCATCGCGGTGCTGCTGAATCAGAACGTGCCCGCCATGTCCGTGTTCCGCACTATATTCTTCCTGCCGAGCATCGTGCCGCTGGTGGCGTCGTCGGTGCTGTGGCTGTGGGTGCTCAATCCCGACAGCGGATTGATCAATTCGGCCCTGTATCAGCTTTTGGGAATACAGGGCCCCGGATGGATCGCGGACGAGGCGTGGTCCAAGCCCGCCCTGATTCTCATGAGCCTGTGGGGAATTGGCGGCGCAATAGTGATTTTCCTGGCGGGGCTTTCGGATGTACCTCCGGCGTTGTATGAAGTGGCGGAACTGGACGGAGCGGGGCCGTTCCGCAAGTTTTGGAATGTGACCCTGCCGATGCTCACGCCGACGATTTTGTTTAATCTGGTGATGGGGCTGATCAATTCCTTCCAGTACTTCACGCAGGTGTATGTGATGACCGGCGGCAAGGGCACGCCGGTGGACAGCACCATGTTTTATGCGCTGTATCTATACCGGAATTCCTTCTACTACCTGCGCATGGGCTATGCGTCCGCCATGGCCTGGATGCTGTTCATCGTAATCCTGGCGGCGACCATCGGGGTGCTCCTTTCGTCCAAACGGTGGGTTTATTACCATGGTGACTAAACACTCCACGCGCATCCTGGCCATGACCGTGCTGGCGGCGCTGTCCGTGGTGTTCATTCTGCCGTTCGTTTGGATGGTCTCCACCTCCTTGAAGCACGAGTCGCGCATCTTCCCTCCGCCAGGGCAGCCGCCGCAATGGATTCCGCGCATGGATGCCGTGGATGATCAGGGCCGCCCCCTGGTTACGTATCAGGGCAAGACCGCGGTGGATTTAGGCGGCGGCGCGGATGGCGTGCACCGGCTATTGTCGGAAGGCCGCGAAGTGACCGTGCATGAAGGCGAATTCGCCCGGAAGGAGCACGTGAAATTATTCTGGCAAAATTATACACGCGCCTTCGAGATGATGGATTTCTTTCAGAACCTGCGCAACACCCTTTTTGTGTGTTTCATGGCCACGCTCGGCACGGTGATCTCCTCCTCGCTGGTGGCTTATGGTTTCGCGCGGATTCCCTGGAAGGGCCGTGACGCGTTGTTCTTTGTCGTGCTGGCCAGCATGATGTTGCCGTATCAAGTGACGCTGATCCCGCTTTTCGCGGTGTATAGCGCGCTGGGCTGGGTGGGCAGCTTCAAGCCGCTCGTGGTGCCGTACTTCTTTGGCGTGCCGTTTTACATCTTTCTGTTGCGCCAGTTCTTCCGGGGCATCCCGGAAGACCTAAGTTGTGCCGCGCGCATGGATGGCTGCACGGAATTCGGCATTTATGCGCGCATCATCCTGCCGTTGTCCAAGCCCGCGCTGGCCACCACGGTCCTGTTTCAGTTTTTGTTTCAATGGGGCGATTTCCTGAATCCGCTGATTTATCTTCAAGACGACCGGCAATTCACCCTGGCGATTGCGCTGCAACAGTTTCAAAGCCAGCACGACAGCGCGTGGGGTCCGCTGATGGCGATGTCCACGGTGATCACGCTGCCGGTGATCCTCTTGTTCTTCTTCGCGCAGCGCACGTTCATCCAGGGGATCACCATGTCGGGCTTGAAAGGGTAATCCAATGGGCGAAACAAGCAGCGGGAGGATGGAATGATGGGGCACATGCGAATCATGGATATCGCCGTGTTGGCGGTGTATTTTACGGGGGTGTCGTTATTGGGCCTGTATTTTGCCCGCCGGGCCAACACCACGGAAGGGTATTTTGTGGGGAACCGGGCGTATCCCGGATGGCTGATCGGGATTTCGATGTACGGCGCGGCCATCAGTTCGATCACCTTTGTGGCGTATCCGGCGGATGCGTACAAGACCGCCTATCTCCGGCTGTTGATTTGCCTGATGCTGCCCATCGGCGTTTTGATTGCGTCCAGGTTTTTTGTGCCCTTTTTCCGGCGGGGAAAAATAACCTCCGCGTTCCAATACCTCGAAGGGCGGTACGGTCCCAAAACCCGGCTCTACGCGGCCACGGTGTTTATCCTCGCCCAATGCATCCGGCTCAGCGTCATACAATTCCTCGTGGCGATGCTGATGCATGAACTTACGGGGTGGAATGTGCCCGTGTGCATCCTGCTGGGCGGGGTGGTCACGGCCTTCTATACCATCTGGGGCGGCATTGAAGCGGTGATCTGGACGGACTTCCTTCAATCGGTGATTCTGGCGGGCGGCGGCCTGCTGATTCTGGCGGTGATACTCATGAAACTGCCGGGGGGCCTGGGGCAGGTTATCTCCGTGGGGGCGGCGGATGGAAAATTCATGTTCGGTGATCTTGACCTGGCGGACGGGCGGCTGCACGCCGCGCCCTGGCATCCATCGCTCTCCGAAAAGACAATTTTCATGATGCTGCTGATCGGGCTGTTCAACTGGCTCACGGAATATAGCTGCAACCAGGAGGTGGTGCAGAAATACTGCACCGCGCGCACCGCGAAAGACGCCCGCCGCGCCATGTGGATTTGCTGCTGGTGTTGCGTGCCCACTTGGGCCTATTTCATGTTCCTGGGCACCAGCCTGTATGTGTTCTACAAAGTATTTCCCGACCCCGCCGCCGCTGCCATGCTCACCGGCGCGCAAAAGGCCGAGGGCATCCTGCCGCATTTCATGACAACCCAGTTGCCGCCCGGCATTTCCGGCATTGTCATCGCCGCCGTGCTGGCCGCCGCCATGTCTTCCATGTCCTCCGCCATGAATTCCATCAGCGCGGTGGCCATCACCGACATTTACCACCGGCACATGGTCAAAGACGCCGGGGACCGGCACTATGTACGCGCCGCGAAATGGGTCACGTTCATCAGCGCGATCATCATGATCGGCGGCGCGTATCTCCTGGCCTTTTCCGAAACCAAAACCCTCCAGCACTTTTCCACGGAGTTCGCGGCCATCATCGCGGGCGGCCTGCTGGGGCTGTACATGCTCGGCTTTTTTACCACGCGGGGCGACGGGCGGGCGGTATTCGCGGGCATCCTGCTGACCGTGGGGTTTTCCGCCGTGATTTCCCTGGCCAGCCTGAATCTGCTGCCGGAAAGCCTCGCCGGGGTGATTCAGCGCCGCTTCGACACCTATTACACGGGGGTGGTGGGTAATATCGTGATGTTTATTGCCGGTTATTTATTTGCATCGTTACTGCCGCACCGGCCCCGCGATCTCACCAACCTCACGGTATATACCCAGGAGGCCGCGCCCTTGGAATAATGAGCCACGGCATTGGTATCATCATCTTCTTCTATGGTGAATTGATCTTGATTGGATTTGAGGTCTGCCCCTCATTCAGCGAACCGCTCCGGTCCCGGGTGGGAGTGTGCATGCAAAGGCCTCCCGCCGGGCGATGGGAGCCACTATGTGGTGAAAAACCCGATGTTTTGGGTTTCATAAAAGGAGAACGCACAATGAAGAGTGAATCAACAGGAAAATCCACACGGCGCGAATTCATGCGCCGCGCGGCGGCGGGGGCGGCGTCCGCGGCCGCTTTCGGCATTCTGCATTCGGCAAATGCACAGGACGCCGGCAAAATGCTGCGGGTGGGATTGATCGGTTGCGGCGGACGCGGCACGGGCGCGGCGCGGGAAGCGCTGCTGGCCGACCCGAATGTTCAGCTGGTGGCCATGGCCGACACCTTTGCCGACCAAATTGACAGCGCGTTGAGCCGGCTGAAAGGCGATGAAAAAATCGCGGCGCGGGTGGCGGTGGACGACAAAAACAAGTTTCCGGGATTTGATGGATATAAAAACGTTATTGAATCCTGTGACGTTATCGTGCATGGCACGCCCCCCGGCCCCAGGCCGCTGCATGTCCGGGCCGCGGTGGAGGCGGGAAAGCACCTGTTCGTCGAGAAGCCGGTGGCCGTGGACGCGCCCGGGGTGCGCTCGATGATGGAATCCTGCCGGATGGCGCGGGAAAAGAATCTTGTTCTCGTTTCCGGGTTGTGCTACCGCTACCAGTTCGCCAAACGGGAGACCATCAAACGCCTGCAGGACGGCGCGATTGGCGATATTGTGGCCATGCAGACCACTTACAACACCGGCGGGCTCTGGCACAAGGGCCGCGACCCGAAGTGGAGCGAAATGGAATATCAGATTCGGAACTGGCTCTATTTCGACTGGCTCTCCGGCGACCACATCAACGAGCAGCACATCCACAGCCTTGACAAGATCATGTGGCTCATGAAAGACACGCCGCCCGCGAAATGCACCGCCAGCGGCGGGCGCGCCCAGCGCACCGATCCGAAATACGGCAATATTTATGACCATTTCAACAGTGTGTTCGAGTGGGAGAACGGCGTGCGCTGCTTCAGTTCCTGCCGTCAGTGGGAAAGCACCAGCACGGACGTGTCCGACTGGATTTTCGGCACAAATGGAAAGGCGAACATCCAGGAACACTACATCCGCACCAATGACGGCAAGGAATGGCGCTACGCGGGAACAGGGGAAGACAACATGTACCAAAACGAACACAATGCCTTTTTCGCCGCGATTCGCAAAGGCGAGGTGATTGTGGATGAATACATGTGTTCAAGCACCCTGATGGCCATTCTTGCGCGCACGTCCGCGTACACCGGCAAGACGATCTCCTGGGATCAAATGCTGAACTCGAAACTGGACCTGACCCCGAAGGAAATGACCTGGGGCGACGTGCCCGTGAACCCCTTGCCCGTTCCGGGTCAGACGCAATTCGTGTAACCGGGAAGCGCGGGATCGGGCATGGCGAAGATCATGAGAAATGCGGCGGCGCAAAAACAGCGCGCGGAGGAAATCTATGCGCGGTTGCTGAAACTGTATCCCGACGTGCGCTGCACGCTGGACCGCCGCAACCCGTTTGAATTGATCATCGCCACTATCCTGGCCGCGCAATGCACCGATGCGCGGGTGAATATTGTTACCAAAACCCTCTTCAGGAAGTACCGCAAACCGGCGGATTATTTGAAGGTTCCCATTGAAGAACTGGAGCGGGACATCCATTCCTGCGGCTTCTACCGCATGAAGGCCAGAAACATCATGGGGTTGTGCCGCCGGTTAATCGAAGAACATGGCGGAGCGGTGCCCGGCACCATGCAGGAACTGCTCCGCCTGCCGGGTGTGGGCCGGAAAACCGCGAATGTGGTGCTGGGAGACTGTTTTCAAACGCAGGGCGTGGTGGTGGACACGCATTGCGGGCGGCTCGCGCGGCGGATGGGTTTCACGACGAATGCCGATCCCCAAAAAGTGGAACAGGACCTCATGAAGGTATGGCCGCCGGACCGCTGGTCGCTGTTCTCGCATCTGATGGTGTTCCATGGGCGCGCCGTATGCACTTCCCGTGTCCCGAAGTGTTCCCAATGCGAAATCGCCGAACTATGTCCGTTTCCCGCTTCGCCGGAAGGCAGAAAGGTTGCTTCATGAGTGCCCCCACGGGAAAAAAAACCGATAAGAAACCGCCCAAGAAAGACGCCGTGGCGGAAGCCCCCACGCGTGCGCCGCGGCTGCCCCTCTGGTTGCTCACGGGGATTGTGGTGGCCTATGTGGCGGCGGTGCTGACCATAGATACACTGGTGGCCATGGGTGTGAAACAACCCATCCGCTGGACCATGTTCGCATGGCATCCGGGATCGGTCTATGCGTTCGCCACGGAGCATGGCGTGCCCTCCGCGGCGGTCTCCTGGCTTAAGCTGATTCTGCTGCGCCAATTCGATGTGTTCAAGTTCACGATGTGGTTTTTGGTCCCCTTCGTATTCTCGCTGTGGTGGATGGATTGGGGGGCGCTGGGCGTCCGGCGCTGGAAAAAAACGGACCTCTATTTGTTGCTCGGCTTGGCCGCACTGGGCATGGCGGCCATGCTTTTAATTCCACTCATCCCTTCCCTCAGCCAGACCTACGGGGGATTGAATCATCTTTCCTCCGGGCAAAAGTGGGGCGCGCTGGTGTTGCGGATGGTGTGGATTCTCTCCTGGCTGCCCGGCTGGGAATTCCTGCACCGGTACGTATTGTTGCGCCGCGTGTCCGTGCAATGGCCGAAATTCGGCTGGCTGCTGGTGCCATTTTCCGAGGGCGTGTATCATCTCCAAAAGCCGCCGCTGGAGGCCCTGGGCATGGTGGTGCTCTCCCTCGTGCTCACACAATGGGCATTGCGGCGCAGAAACGTGATGCTGCCGTTCATGGTTCATTTTATCATCGAAATCGAGCTGCTGGTGTTCCTGCTCTTCCGCTGACAACCGAAGGATTTCCAGCGCCGCGCTGGATGTTCTCTTGATCTGGACACGCGTGTCTGCCATAGTGGATGACACGGTACGAGGGTTGTTTGTTCATGCCCCCGGGAAAATCAAACTGGAAGGAATGCATCATGGCGAAGAGACACATTGCTCGAAGGACGTTTTTAGGACAGAGCGCGGGACTTGCGGCGGGTCTGTGGACGGCCCGCGCCTTCTCCGCGGACGACGCGAAAAAGAAGGAAGAATGGATTTCGCTGTTTAACGGGAAAGACCTCAGTGGCTGGAAGCCGGACGGCAATGCGGTATGGAAAGTGGAGAACGGATGCATCGTGGGCGTGCAAGGCCCCAACGGCGCGGCCGGCGACCTCTTTACCGAGAAGGATTATGCGGATTACGAAGTGCGCGTCACGTACAAGATACAGTGGCCCGCGAACAGCGGCATCTGGTTCCGCTATCAAAGCCCGGAAAAATCGTATCAGGCGGACATCCTGGAATATAAGAATCCCGAATGCTACTCCGGCACCATCTATTGCCCCGGCAAGATGTTCCTCTCGATGAACACCGACAAATCATTGGTCAAAAAAGAGGACTGGAACACCATGATCATCCTGGCCAAGGGGGATCATCTTGTGGTGACATTGAATGGCAAACAGGTCGGCGATGTCCATGAAAACTCGTTCGCCACGGGCAAGATCGGCTTCCAGATTCACCCCGGGGATGAATTCAACAACATGAAAATCACCGTGAAGGAAGTGATGCTGCGCGCGTTGGCGTAAAATCACTGTATTTACAGTAAACAAGTGAAAAAAGTGGTGCCTCGGAGGCTGTCTTTGATTCCGAGGCACATTTGTATTTTCCCGCGAATTATTTCTGGATGCCTTCCAAGGCTTTCTGTGCGCTGTATTGGATGGAAGCATCATCGCACTTGTTCAAAACGGCGTTGAGCGCCTCCATACCGAGCGTTTTTCCATCCGGGCCCTGTTTTCCAAGCTGTGTGGCCACATTGATAATTGCCAGGGCCGCTTCGCTCTTCACGGCGGGATCCTCCAATTGCGGGAGCAGCGCGGTAAGGGATTGCGGGGCCGCCAAGGCGCCCCAAGCGGACAGCACAAGTTTTTTCTCGTCGGGGCGTTTCACCAGGCCCATGGCGTCCGTAAGCATGGCCGCCTTTTTATCCACGGAGGTCTCCGCCTGCGCCAACCGCACGTACCCGCGCAGTCCCAGCACCTGCCGGCTGAAGTCTGTGCTTTCGGCAAGTTTACGCAAATGCGGGGCGGCGTCCATCGTGGTCCAGGTGGACAACAGATTCAACGCCTCCGCGCGGTAGGGTTCGTCTGTGTCATTTAATCCCGCCAGCACCGTTTCAAGGGCCTGTGCACCGCCGATTTGCGCGATGACCTGGAGGAAAATCACGCGCACATCCGCGGGGGCATCTTTCATCGCCGCCAGCATCACCGGGACCATTGGTTCGCCCGCGCGCACGCCTACGGCGCCCAGCGCGGATTGCATGGCGGCACGCTCCGCCGAGTCCGTGTTTTTCAGCATCCATGCGATGATGCCGGGGGCTTCATTCGGCCCGCCCCGGCGTTCCAGGGCGTGTAATCCCGCACTGCGTAATGAGGCGTCACCGTCGTTTAGACTTTGCACCGCCAATGGCACGGTTT
>CAYXPO010000007.1:0-23538 GCA_964466925.1 uncultured Nitrospirales bacterium | reverse complement strand
GATATTCGCACGCCGCTTCATGAGAAGCTGTTGGGTGCCGATCCGCGGATGGTGGAGCTTCGGCAGTTGATCGATCAAGTGGCCAAAACCGCGCTGGCGGTGTTGATTACCGGAGAGACAGGCACGGGGAAGGATATCGTGGCCAAACTGCTCCATCAGTTGTCTCCCCGAAAGAATCAACCCTTTGTCAAGATAAATTGCCCGAGCATTCCGGAAGGGCTTTTTGAAAGTGAATTGCTGGGGTATGAACGGGGCGCCTTCACGGGGGCTTCGGGCGCGCGTCCGGGCCGTTTTGAATTGGCGCGGGAGGGCACGCTGTTCCTGGATGAAATCGCCGAGATTCCGCCGTTCGTGCAAACCAAGTTGTTGCACATATTGGATGGGGAGCCGTATATGCGGGTGGGGGGCACCAAGCCGATGGAGGCGAAGGCGCGCATCGTGGCGGCGACCAACATCCCGTTGGAAGAGGCGATGGCACAAGGCCGCCTGCGCAAGGATGTTGCATTCCGTTTGGGGGAAACCATTCTGCATATTCCGCCGCTTCGCGAACGGCGGCAGGACATCCCCCTGCTGGCCGCGCATTTTTATTACAACATGTGCGTCCAGTTCAAGAAGCCGTACACCCCGTTGAACGGAGACTTGATGGAACGTCTTCAGGCGCGGGACTGGCCCGGAAATGTCCGCGAACTGGCGGCGCGCATCAAGGAATATGCGGCCACTGGTTCCGAAGACGCCTTGTTTGCCGCCGCCCCTGTTGAAGACGGTTCTGAAAGCGGTTCTGGGGTGGTTCCGGATATCGCAGGCCCGGAGACCGTTCAGACCCCGCCCGCGGAACGCAAATTTCCGCCGCTCAAGGTGGCGGCGAAGCAGGCCGCCGAGGCTGCGGAACGCGCCTTGATCGAGGAAACGTTGCGCTATACGTTGTGGAACCGGCGGAAGGCCGCGAAATTATTGAAGACCAGCTACAGCTCGCTGCTCCGGCGGATCGAGATGTACAATATTGGAAAAATGTGAATACCTGATGTGGAAGGGTGGTACGAAACTCCGCGGGATGGAGAATCAAGCATGCGCGTCGAAACAGGAGGGAAGGATGCACAGAATCATAAACGGTAAATGCCGGGAGAAAACGAGGGCTTGCTCCCGCCTTTGGCGTGTTCCCGGCGGGGGGCGACAAAGGTCTTTGGCCGTGGTATCCCGAATAGTGTTTGCCGCGCTGCTGACAACCGCGTTTGCGGCCTGCTCCACCCATGCGAAACAGGGCAAGAAAAAAGAGGCGTCCGATGCCGTTCAGGATTCGGCGGTGATTCCGGCCAGCGCCCTGCGCCCAAGCGATGCGGCGGTGAATGCCGGCGGCCCCGGCGGGGGTGGAACGCCGGACCCACAGGCGTTGGCGGCGGAGGTGTTCAAAACATACCGGATTGGCCCGGAAGACGTGCTGATGTTCCGTTCGTTTGATGATGAAAGCCTGAGCATGCCCGTCAATGTGCGGTATGACGGGAACATCTCGCTGCCGTTGGTTCCCGACATCCATGTCGAGGGATTAACCCGTGAAGAGGCCGCCGAAAAGGTGCGCGAGGCCTACGCGGTGTATTTCCAGGATCCCCTCATCAGCCTGACCATCACGGAGCCGCGCAGCAAGAAATTCGCGGTGATGGGCGATGTGGCGCGGCCCGCCGATTATCCCTACACGCAGCCGCTTTCCTTGTTGGAAAGCATCAATGCGGCGGGCGGGCTCCGCATCGATCAGGTGACGCGCGAAACGGTGGTGGGGGCGCAGGGGCAATTATCCAAGGCCTTTTTAATCCGTCACTTGGGCGGCGCGCGGGAAGTGACGGAATATGATTTGCGCGGCTTTATTCAAAGCGGACCGCATGTATCGGATACCATCATTCTTCCGGGTGACATCGTTTATGTCCCCGAGTCCATCAACCTGGTGTATGTGCTGGGGGCCGTGCGCTCCCCGGGGGTGTTTCCCATGACCCAAGGGACGACCATGCTGCAGCTGCTGGCGCGCGCGGGAAGTTTTGACGAGGTGACGGCCCGCATCCGGCGCGTCGTGTTGATTCATCAGGAGAACGCGGCCACGGCGCAGGTCAAGTTGATCAATATCCGTCACATCCTCAAGTCCGGAAAGGACATCCTTCTGGCGCCGGGCGATGTGGTCTATGTGCCGCGCACCCTGCTCACGGAAGTGCAGACCTTTGTGACGCAGATTAACGGGATTGTGTCCCCCATTCTGAGCTTGTACCAGCAGGCGTACCAAGCCTACTATACCAAAGACCTTCTGGAACAATCGTTGAATGCCGGAGATTCACGCGCGAACACGCTGCTCAACCTCCAGAACAGTTTAGCGAACTTTAACCAATTTGCCACCAGTGCCTTGGCGACCATGTCGGCGGGAAAGTAACGATTACATGAGCACAGAATCCTATTCGCACCCGGAACACTACTCCAGCGCGGCGCCGCATCCTCCCTCCATGGAGCCGCGCCTCAATCTGAAACGGATGTTCCGCCTGTGGGCGCCGTTGATCCGCAATGTGTTCCTGATCCTTGTTGTTCCCCTGGTGGCCGCCGCGTGGTTCCTGGTGCCGGCCAAGTACACCGCCACGGCCGAAATCCGCTTTCTCTCGAATGCGCCGCGCGTCATGACCACCCCCGAAGCCTACCGGGAATCCGCCAGCTCCTATGAGAAATTTCTCAACACGCAAATCAGCCTGATTACCGGAAACACCATTCTATCCCGTGTGTTGGACAACCCCGGCCTGCGGAGCCTGCCGTGTCTGGCCAAGGCCTCGGATCCCCTGGAAACCCTGAAGGACTGCGTGAAAGTGCGGGTGCAGCGCAACAGCGAACTGGTTTCCGTGACATGCAGCCTTTCCGACCGCGACAGCGCCAAACAGATACTCGACAAAGTGATTTCGACCTACATGGATTATGCGTTGAAGGAAGAAGCCACGCAGGGTTCGGACCGGCTGAACATCCTCACCAAGGAACGCGATTCCCGTCAGATGGAACTGGAGATGCAGTTGCGGCAGATTTCCGAACTCCAGGGGAAAATCGGGGTGCCCCTGATCGGCGGCACAACGATGGAAACGCAGGAAGGGGATCAGTACCGGGAGAACATGCTGCGCGCCGAGGAGGAAGTGGCCCGCGCGGAATCCGCCGCCGCGGAAATCGAGGCGCAACTGGAACAGGTGGCGCGGTTGCAGGAGGCGTTCCGGAAAGCACCGGCCACCCCCATATACGAAATGGGCGTCGAGGACCGCGTCACCGCGGATCCCCGCGTCAGTGCGTTGCGGGCGGATGTGGCCCGTTCGGAAGCCCAGGCGGCCAATCTTGCCACCCGGATGCTCGAACGCTCCCCGCAGCGGCGCGAAGAAGAGAAAAAGTTGAACAGCCTCAAGGCCAGCCTGAGCCAGGTGGAGCAATCCGCCCGGGGCGATGCCCTGGATGCGGTCCGGGCGCAATACGATGCAAAACTCGGCACCATTAACAAAACGATTCAGGAAGGCAAGGCGCGCCGAACCAAGTTGAGCGAATCCCTCAAGGAATACACCCAGCGGATCGAGAATGCGACCAGCCGCATGGCGGAATTGGATGAACTCAGGCAGAAGGCGAATGAAACACGCACCCTTTTGGAAGACGTGCGCCGCGCCATCACCCAGCTTGCCCTCGAAACCAAAGCGGCCGCCCGCGTGCAACTCGCTTCGCAACCCTCCCTGCCCGCCGGAGGCCCCGACTACAGCCAGCGCCTGTTTGCCATGGCGCTGATGGCGGCCTTCGCCGCCGTATGCGCCCTCGCCGCGGGATTTTTGCGGGAAATCACCGACCAGCATGTCCGCTCCCCGCAAGACGTGCTCCGCATCACCCGCACGCCGGTCATCGGCACCATCCCGCATCTGAAGGAAGACCGCCAACTGCCCAAGAAAGCGTTCATGCCGTTAATCACCGCGGACTACCCTGAATCCACCACCGCCGATGAATACCGGCGCGTCCTGGTGCGTTTTCTCTATCCCGACGCGTCGCGGGTGGAAATGAAGACGACGGTGGTCGCCAGCCCCAGCAAAGGCGACGGTAAAACCTCGCTTGCCTGCAATATCGCGGTTGCCTTGAGCCAGGCCAACCGGCGTGTGCTGTTGGTGGACGTGAGCGAGCGCCGGCCCAGCCTTGAGAAATGCTTTAAGCTCGAGCGCGGCCCCGGCTTGGCGGAAATTCTCCATGAGGAACGCGATCCCAGCGAACTCATCCGCACAACCCGGTTCAAAAATGTCTATGTGCTGGGTCCGGGAAGTGATCGGGAAGAATTGGGCAGCAAGCTCGCGTCCCGGGAAATGGCCCGCTTCCTCGAATGGGCCGAGCAGAAGTATGATCATATTATCCTGGACACGCCCCCCACGCTCATCATGTCCGATGCAAAATTTGTCGCCCCCATCGCCGATGGCGTTATCCTGGTGGTGGGCGTCGGCGTGTCCACCCTCGGCATGGTCCGCCGCACCCTGACGGAAATGCACCAAGTGGGCGCCCGCATTCAAGGCATCGTCCTGAACGGTCTGAAACGCACCCGCGGCGGCTACATGGACAAGAACCTGGAGGCTTATTACGGCTATGGCAAGGACCACGACACGGTTCTGGTGGAGAAGCCGGCCAAGAAGAAACGCGTGGACGAAGAGCCGGTGGTGTTGATGCCCTATGAAGGCAAAACCAAGCCCGCCGCATGGGATTCGAACGAAGAGCCGGTGGTGTTGATGCCGTATGCGGAAGAGGAAGACGCGTCCGGCGCCGCCGGTGCAAAAAATGCCAAGGAACCGGGCCGCCCGGTATAGTGCCGTTGTCGCGGGTATTTTCATGGGATGCATACACGCCATGAGAATGGCAAAGGAATAAGGCGTTCATGTCACGCAAAGTACGCATCGTCCTGATGGGAACCCTGGCGGTCCTCCTGCTGTTGGCCGGCGCGGGGGCGCTGGGCGGGTTTGTATATCTGAAACAGCGCAATCTGCGGTTCCTTCAAGGCGCCGAGGAGGCCTTCGCCAAACAGGACTGGAAGGCCGCCAAACGAAACTATGCCTGGTATCTCACCAAGCATCCCCAGGACATTTCCGCCCTTGAAAAATACGCGGAAGCCTCCCTCAAGATTCTCGATGGCCGGACCGAGGCCCTGCGGGACACCGCGCGCGCCTATTTCCAGATGGCGGCCCCCAATTTTGACAATCCCCCCCTGGTGCAACGGCTTCTGGAATTTAATGAAAAGCACCGCCTGTGGGAAGAACTCGACTACTGCACCCAGGTCATGCTGCGGCTTCATCCCGAGGATGCGGGCCTGCAACATTACCGGGCGCTCGCGCTGGATCATCAGGGGCGCGCCCAGGAAGCCATTACGCTGTACACCGCCCTGGCGGACGCCGGCACGGACCGCATGGCGGTATACGGGGACCTGGCCATTCTCTTGCAGAAGCAGGGATTGGCGGAACAGGCCGCCAAAATCTTCCAGCAAGCCCGTGAACGTTTTCCCGATGAGCCGCGCCTGACGGTGCAATACGCACGGTTCCTTCTGCAATCGCGTCAAATCAATCAGGCCGCCGTGGAAATCGAACCTGTTCTCGAACGTCTTGCGGACGACCCGGAGGCGCAGATGACCGCGGCGCAAATCGCCATTGCGCAGAAAAAATGGGAGGTGGCGGTGACGCGGCTTGAGAAGGCCCGCGCCCTCGCGCCGGACAAACCGGAAGTGTATCTTGGCCTGGCCTATGCCTATGAGGCCATGGGCGCGCCGGACAAGGGCATCGCGCTATTGACGGAACTCGAGCCCGCGCTGCGCGTGGACAACCCGGAAATCCTCTTTTCGCTCGCCGAGATGCAATATTCCGCCAATCTGCCGGACACCGCGCAGGAAACCGTGGCCGCTTACAAACGCGCCTATCCCGAACACTATCCCGTCTTTGATTACTTCGCCGGCCGCGAACTGCTCCTGAAAGGCGCCCCCGCGGAAGCCCTCGCGAAATTCACGGCGGTCACCAAGAGCAGTCCCGACTCCATTCGCGCCCTCTATTATCAGGCCGTGGCGTATTTGCAATTGAAACAAAACGATCAGGCGCAGACGGCGCTCGAGGCGTATCTCCGCGCACGCCCGGATGATGAGGCCGCGCGCAGATTGCTCGAACTGGCCCTGGGAAAACCCAGAAGCCGGCAGGATGCGGAGATGGATGTGCGTGCGCTGCTTGAAAACCAGAATGCCACGGCCACCACCCTGCTTTTGGCCGCAAAAAATCTGATAAAAGCGGACAAGCAGGGCGATGACGAAACGGTGGAGCGCCTAGTGAATCAAGCGGTGGAACAGGCTTTGCAACGGGAACCCGCCCTGCCTGAGGCGCATGCCATGCTTCTGGAATCCGCCTTAAAGAAAAAAGACGCCGCCGCCGCCCGCGCGAGCCTGGAGCGTGCCGCCGCCGCCGGCGTTTCCGGCCCCGCGCTGGCCCGGATGCAGGCCACCGTTTCTCTGACGGCGGGAGACCTCGATGCGGCCACCGCCAGTCTTGAGGGGGATTTGGCCCGTCCGCAAATCACCCCCGGGGAGATTTTCGGCTGGTCGCAACTCTTCACCGCCCATGGCCATCTGGACAAGGGCCTGGAAATACTCACCTCCGCCGCCGCGAAGGCTTCCGAACAGGACCGGCTCGAATTGCAGTTGGACCAAGTGGACCTTTGCATGCAAGCAGGCAATACGGAAAAGGCGCAGGTTTTGGTGCAGGCGCTTGAAGCGGTTATTCCGAAAGAGTCCGCCGCGGCGCATCAACTCAACCTGCGGAAATTGTCTCTGGCGTCTGTTTTATTGGACACGGAAGAGCCGGAGAATGTGAGCCAAGCCCAGGCCCTGCTCGAAAGCGTTCAACGCCAAGAACCGGAGGATACGGGCGTCAAGGTGCTGCAAGCCCGGTTCCTGCTCCGGAAAAATCCCCCGGATTACGGGCCGGCCGAAACCATCGGGCAGGGCGTGCTGCAAACAGACCCTTCCAATGTGCCCGCGCTCCTCCTCTTGCATGCGGTGGCCATGGAAAAAGGACGCCTCTCGTCCGCACTGGAATATGCCGGCCGCGCCGCGTCCCTCGCGCCGCAGGACAGCCAGGTCCAACTGGCGATGGCGGAGGCGCTGCTCCGCACGGAACATGACGCGGAAGCGCTGCGGATTCTTCAGGCGGTTCTGACCTCCGCGCCGCATCAGCCGCGCGCCCTCGAAATGGCGATGCAGGCCCACGGGGAAAGCGGACGGATCGAAGAAGCGAAAGCCGCCTTTCAACGGCTGGAACCGATTTTAACAGCCACCCCGGAAGGCGCCCGCAAGTTGGCGTTCCTGCGCACGCTGCTTTGTCTCTATGAAAAGAAGTGGAGCGAAGCGGAAGAGCTGCTGCGGGGTCCGGCCGGCGCGATGGCATCGGATGCCGCCAGCGTGGAGGCCCTCGCGCGGATTGTGACCCGCCAGGGCCGCTCCGAGGATGTGGCGCTCGTCTTGCGGCGGTTTGTCTAGATGAATGACGCCAGTGCCGGCGCCTGGACGAAGCTCGGCGAGGTTTATCTGGCCACACAGGACCCGGCCAAGCTGAATGAGGCTTCTTCCGCCTTCACGCGCGCCCTGCTCCTCATCACCGATTACGCGCCCGCGCTCCGCGGGTTGATCCAGGTCCAACTGCGCACGGGAAATACCGGCACCGTCTTGAGCCTCTGCGACCGGTATCTCGCGGCGGAACCCAACGACGCGGAGGTGCTCCGGCAAAAGGCCCTCCTGTTGTCCCGCGATCCAAAACGGCTTAACGAAGCCCTTGAAAGCATCGAACAGGCCATCAAGCACCTCGAGAGGCCGGATTTCTTCGCCACGCGCGGACGGATAAAACTGGCGCAGGGCCGGTATCAGGAAGCACTGGACGATCTGCGGCGTTTCGCGGATGCCCAGGCCGCGGCGCCGGCGGAAATTGACGCCGCCATCGCCGAGGCCTATATCGGGCTGGGCGATGCCGAGCTTGCCCGCAAGTATTATGATTCCGCCCGGCAAAAAGCCGGCAAAGACGCTCCGGACATGCAATCCCTGCTGGACCGTCTTCAAGAGCGCTTGGACGCCATGGGAGAGAAACGCTGATGTCCGCCGCCTCCCGTCCCACCGGAAACGTTCTCCTGTACGCCAAAGGTTTGGTGGTTGCGGCCCTTTTGCTGGCCCTCTACTGGCGAACGTTCCGTGAGCTGTATGTCGGCTGGACTCTCGCCGATTCCTATTATCTGCATGGGTTTCTCGTTCCGCCGGTCAGCGCCTACTTTGTCTGGAGGCAACGGCGCGCGCTGCAAGCCCAGCCCCTGACGCCTTCCGCGTGGGGGGTGCCGTTCATCGCATTGGCCTGCCTGATGCTGGTGGGCAGCGATTTCCTGGGCCTGCGCGTTTTCGGGCAATTGTCCCTTCTTCCCATGATCGCCGGGCTGGTCCTCGTCTTCCTTGGCCCGAAGCATCTCGCGATGCTCTGGTTCCCCATTCTCTTTCTCTTGTGCATGATCCCCATTCCCCCCTCGATTACCCAAAGCCTGGCACTGCGCGTTAAGTTTCTGGCGTCCGGCGCGGCGGTAAGCCTCGCACGCCTGTGCATGCTTCCCGTGGTGCAGGACGGCTCCTACCTTTGTTTTCCCAATGACCGGCTGGTGGTGGGGGAAGTCTGCGGCGGATTGCGCTCGCTCATTGCGTTGATTTCGTTCGGCGCGCTCGCCGGATACCTCAGCCGGACCCGTCCCTGGGCGCAGGTCCTC
Source organism: uncultured Nitrospirales bacterium (assembly GCA_964466925.1). GTDB lineage: Bacteria > Hydrogenedentota > Hydrogenedentia > Hydrogenedentales > CAILVY01 > CAILVY01. The sequence continues at coordinate 14,757 of CAYXPO010000007.1, read as the reverse complement.
CTCTTTTTGATTTCAGGCCCCATTGCCGTGGCGGCCAACACCTTCCGCATTCTCTTCTTGTGCGTCGTGGCGTATTTCTGGGGCAGCGCCGCCGCCACCGGCGTGGTCCATGATTTGTCCGGCGCCTTGATTTTCCTGGTGGCCTTTATCCTGCTCTTCTCCCTGGAAGCGCTGCTGCGGCGTCTGGCCCCCGCCGGCGCGGCACCGGAGGAACCAAAATGATCCGGTATGGTTGCACCGTGGCATTATTACTTGTGGCCGCCGCCGCCCATCTTGCCATCGTGACCACGCAGGACCGCGCCGCGCGGGAATCGCCCGCCGCCAGCATGCCCCGGATTCCCGCGGAGATCGGCAGTTACTATCAGGCGGGCGCGGACCTCCCGCAGGATCCGCACGTCAACGAATTGCTGCAAACCAGCGCCATCCTGATGCGCAATTACACCGCGCCTTCCGGGCAGATGATCCGCCTCGCGGTGGTCCATGCCGCGTCCACCCGGGGAAGCCTGCATTTCCCCGAAGTGTGCCTTGTGGGGCAGGGCTGGGAAATAGACAAGCAGTTCATGGGGACGGTGGGCTTTCTTTTTTCGGCGAAGCATCTCGTGCTGATCAGCGGCGATCACAAGGAAGCCGTCCTCTATTGGTTCAAGACCGGCCCGCATCTCACCGGGAGTTTTTTCCTGAACTCGTGGTATTGGATCAAGGAAAAGGTTTTGTTTCGCGCGCCTGCGGCCACCATGATCCGGATCAGCACCCCCGTGTTCCGGGATGGAGAAGAGGCCGCGTTCAATGTACTCAAGGATTTTGCCATGCGGCTGGCGCCCGTCCTGCGCGACGGCGCCGCCCCATAAGGAGAAACAGAGCATGCGAATGTTTGCGATCCATCGGCGCCGCTGTGTTTGGTTGGTGATGGGGCTTTGCGCCGTGATGGCCGCCCTCCCCCTGGGGTGTGGCAAGCAGCGCGGCGAACAACACCGCCTCGAGGGCGATGCCTACATGAAACTGGGCAAGTACGCGGAAGCCATCGAATCCTACAAACGATCCACCCTGGCCAATCCTCAAAACGCCATGGCGCACGTGGGCTTGGGCCGCTGCCTCGTGATGCAAAACAAGCCCGGGGACGCCGCCGCCGAATTCAAGAAGGCGCTGGAACTCGACCCCGCGAACGAAGCCGCCTATTCGGAACTGGTCAGCGCATTGGTGCTGGACAAGAAGACGGAGGAAGCGCTTGCGGCCGCGGGCAAGTACGAGGCCATTAGTCCGGAACGCGGCGGCCTGCTGCATGCTTCGGCCCTGTTGCACAACGGACGCCCGCAGGAGGCCGTGACCCTGCTGACCAAGCTGCGCGATCAATTTGGGAAAAGCCCCGATATCCGGGTCTCGCTGGCCATCGCCTTGATGGCCGCAAAACAGCCTGATCAGGCGGAGGCCGAATTAAAGACCGTGCTCGAATCGCTGGCCCCGGATTCCATCGAAGCGCGGCTCGCCCTCGCCAATGTCCATAAAATTCAAGGCAAATTGGACGTGGCCGTAAACGAACTTCAGGACTTGGTGAAAAAGAACCCACAGGAGATCAGCATCCAACAAACCCTCGCCCGCAGCCTGCTCGAAGCCGGACGCGCGGATGAAGCGGAAACGCTCGCCCAAGCGATTCTCGCGCAAAATCCAAATTCCGGCTGGGCCAATTATGTGACGGGCGCCTGCCTGATTCAGAAAAAACAATACGCGGACGCTGTGGCCGCGCTCCAACGCGCCGAGCGCGTCCTGCCCGGCGAACCCGAAGTGCGCCAAGCCCTCGCCGCGGCCAAAGCGGGCGGAAGTTTGAAAACGGAAGCGCCCGCGCCTGCACCGCCGGGAAGTGAAAGTCCGGGCGATTGGAAAACCCTCTGGAAACAAGCCGCTTTGGGGCGCCTCCTCCAGGGCCGGGACGCGTTTCTCGCCAACGAGGAGCCCAATCTGCGCGAAACCCTCGTGCTGGCCGCGTTGTTCACCGGGAATACGACGCTGGCACAACAATTGGCGCAGCCCTTGCCGGAAAATTCGCCCGTGCGCCCCTGGGCCTCCGTTCAGAACCAAGCCGCGCTGCCGGAACTCCTTGCACAATTGGAGGCGTGGAAAGAGGACAACGAAGACCGTAAAATTCTCCGCGAAAACACCTATGGATATGTCCTTTCACGCGCGGGCGCACGGGCGCGCGCCATCAGCGCCTTTTCCAACTGCCTGCGCACGTGGCCGGACCATGCGGTGAGCCTGTACAACATCGCACAGGTTTACCGCGAAATTCAGATGCCCGAATTCGCCGGGCGCGCCCTGCACCGGATTGTGCAACTCTATCCCACGAACAGCGATGCGCTCACCCTGCTTTTTGCCCTCTACCGGAACGCCGGGATGACGGCGGAAGCACAAAGCACGGCGGAAAGCTTCTTCAGCCTCTTTCCCGCGTCACGCGAAGCCATCCTTGATCTTTCCCAGGCGTATCTCGACAATAATGACCTCGGTACCGCCCAAAAAACGCTCCAGCGCGGCTTGGAGGCTCTGCCGGGGGATGCCTCGCTGCAAACCGCCCTTGCCACGGTTCTTCTATATTCAGGAAAACCCGGGGAGGCACGAACGCTCCTCGCCCAGACAAAACCCGGGCCCGAACTTGTTCCACGCCACACGGCGGCCCTGGCGTCGGCTTGCGCCGTGCTCGGCGACTGGAACGCGGTACTGGAACAAACCCAAGGCATTGACCTCAAGAGTGCGGCGCCTTCGCTCAAGCAATTGCGTGCCGCCGCCTTGATTAAAACGGGGAAAGCACAGGAAGCCCTGCAACTCTTGACGGACTCCACCAGCGTGCTGGGGCAGGTCCTGATGAGCGCCCTCGGGCAAGCGCCCGCCGCCCCGTTGACGTCCGAGGCAACGGCCCTCGCGCAGGCACTGAAAGGGAAACCCGACGCGCTCGGAACCTTGGCCGCCGCCGCCGCCTATCAGGCCGGACAGCTCTACGACGCGGCGCTCGAACTCACCCGCGCGCTCGACCAGGAACTCGGAGAATATCCCGTGTTGCTGGACCTTGCATTCTCCGGTTTTGCCCACGCCCGCCGGCTCGAAAATCCGGTGCAAGAAGCCCAATCCCTTCTGGATCGTCATGCGAAAAGCGCGGCGGCCTGGCTGGGCATGTATGATGTATTTCGCGCGGTGAAAGATACTGATGGACAACGCAAGGCCCTCGCGAAGGCCGCGGAACTCGACCCGCGGAATCCCGAGGTGTGGTCGCTGCAAGCCGCGTTTCTGGACAAGCAGAATGACGTGGACGGCCAGATTGCCGCCTATCGCAAAATCCTGGAACTGACGCCCGAAGACCCCGCCGCCAACAACAATCTCGCCTATTGCCTGCTCTTGAAAGGCGGAGATCCAAAAGAAGCGCTCGGCTATGCCGGGAAAGCCATCGAAAAATTGCGCGGCAATGCATTGGCTCATCATACCCTCGGCGTGGCCCAGTTGCGGACGGGCAATTTGGAGGAAAGCAATAAGAATCTTTCCATCGCCCTGGAATTGCGCCCCGGAGACCCCGACTTGTTGTTGGACTATGGCCTGATGCTCATTGCCAAAGGGCAAAAGGAAGAAGGGCTTAAGCCAATCAAGCTGGCCCTTCAATATGCCGATCAACTCGGATTGACCTTTGACCGGCGCGCGGAAGCGGAAAAAGCCGCAGCGCAATAAATTGCCCTGTGGAGTGCGGAAGCTTGCTTCCGCTTTGGGTTGGCGGCTGTTCATGAGAAAGCGGCAGCAAGCTGCCGCAGTCCAAAGGATGTGTAATCCGGGTTATGCGGCGCCGCGCCCGGTGAACACCACCTTGAAGGTCTTGAGCAGGATGATGAAATCCTGGACGATGGACCAGGTGTCAATGTAGGCGAGGTCTAATTCCACCCATTTGTGGAAGGGGAGGTCGCTGCGGCCGCTGACTTGCCACAGGCCGGTCATGCCCGGCTTGACGCTCAGGCGGCGGCGCTGATTCCATCCATACTGCGCCACTTCGTTGGGCAGGGGCGGGCGGGGTCCCACCAGGCTCATTTCGCCCCTCCACACATTAAACAATTGCGGGAGTTCATCAATGCTGAACTTGCGAATATACCGGCCCACGCGTGTGATCCGCGGGTCGCGTTTGATTTTGAACACCGGCCCATCGGCCTCGTTCTGCGCCTCGAGCGCTTTCTTCAGTTCTTCCGCGTTAATCACCATGGAGCGGAACTTGATAATCTTGAACAAGCGCTGGTTCTGCCCCACCCGCACCTGGGCGAAGAATACCGGCCCTTTGGAATCCAGTTTTATCAAAAGCGCCGTGATTAAGAACACGGGGGACAACCCCAAGATCAAGGCACTGGACCCCAGGAAATCAATGATGCGCTTCAGGGCGAGTTTTCCATACGCCTCGCAGATCGGCGACAGTGACAGCAGCGGAATGTCTTCCACCATCATGGTGTCGCTTGTGGCGATGTGGAGCGGGAGCAAGTCCACCACCAGATAACAGGACGCGTTGCGTTCCTCGCAGCATTCAAGCACCTGCCGGATGGATTCGTAATGCGAGCGCATCGGCAGGGTGACATAGACGCGCTGAATTTCCCCCGAGGCCAGCGTTGTGCGGAGCGAGGCGATATTCCCCAAATACGGCAGGCCGGATTCCGGGAATTCTTTTGCGCGCTCGGGGTCGTCATCCACCACGCCCAGCACCGTCAAACCTGCCGCCCGAATGGCCTCCGCCAGCCGTTTGGTGCGTTCATTTATCCCCGCGATCACCACCCGCTGTGAGCCCCAGCCCCTTCGCCGGAACGCCAGCAGTATCCGGCGCAATACCACGCGGTCCGCCGGAAGCAATATCAGCGCCCCGAAACAGAAGGTCACCAAGAATTCATTGGCGAGAAAATCCGGCGCGGCCAAGGCCATCACCACCACACAGAGGATCAAGGCGTTGCCCACCGCTTTCCCCACCGCCATCAGGTAAGGCTCGAGCGCTTCGCCGGGCCGGGTGGTCCACAATTCCTGTTCCAGCGCCATCATGCACCACACGCCCATGAACACCAGAAAATTGGGAAGATTGTTGATTAAACTATAGGGGATGATCGTGGTGTCCACCGCGGTGATGACCACCGCAAAAACATACGCGCACAATAATGCCACGCCATCCAACAGTGCCACGCCGGCATTGGAAAACAGGCGGCGGGATTTGGAGATTCCCGGCGCGCCCTCCGTTTTCCGGGCCAACCACCGTTTCGCGCCCCGCCGCCGCATGGACAGCAGGGGGATATCGGCCAATCGCGTGAGGCTGCTGGTGGCAAGCTTCAGGGGGAATAACTCCGCGGCCAGCCGCACCGGCACGCCAATGCCTTCGCAGAGGTGTACGATACTCTCGATGGTTTCATAATGCGAACGAATGGGAAGCGCGATATAGACCCCGTCAATCACCTGCTGGGTGAGGAGGTTTTCGAGTTCCTGGATTTTTCCCAGATACGGCACGCCATACTTTTCCAGCAGGGCGCACCGTGCAACATCGTCTTCAAGATACCCGTCAATCCGGAACCCATAGTGCTCGTTGTTCAGCAACACCTCGAACAGGCGCGCGGTGCGATCATTGGCCCCAATGAACAAAATCCGCCGCGTGTTATACCCGCGCCGCCGCAGATTCCACACACTGGGCCGCAAGGCCGCGGTGAACCCCTCCGCCGACACCGCCATGCAGAGGGCAAAGGCCATCAGGAACGTCCGGTCTATGTGGTTCCGGGTCAGCAGCACCATCAGGAATCCGGTGAACAGCAGGCTGATGCCCACCGCTTTCCCCATGCGTGCGAGGGCCGTTTTCAGGGTTTCGCTCCGGCTTGAGATAAACAGCCGCTGGTCAAACGCCACCCAGCACCACACCGCCAGAAATACCGCGCCATACACCGCCCGCCGGGGAAAGTCCAGATACCAAGAATCATTCCCGGCATGGGTCACATAGACGGCCGCCGTGAAGCCCGCCAGAATCCAGCACACGTCAAACAGGGAGCGCATGCAGATTTGAACGAATTCATTTTTTCGTTTCGACGGCATAATCAAGGCCTCCCCGCGTTTTGAAGCGCGGTGCGTTCAAGCAGGTCCAGTGTTTTCCGGGCGGTGATTCGCCAGTCATACCGGGCACTCCGCTCCAATCCCTTCCGCGCATAATGGTCACACAAATTGCGATCCGCTATCAACGGCGCCAGGGCCTCCGCCATGGCGGCACTGTCCGACGGATCAAACAAAACGGCGGCGTCCCCCGCCACTTCCGGAAGCGAGGAGATATTCGAACAGGCCACCGGCACGCCGCAGGCCATGGCTTCCAGGATGGGCATGCCAAATCCCTCGAATAACGAAGGAAACACAAAAAGGTCCGCCGCACAGTACAGGTCCGGAAGGTCGCCGGCGGGCGCATACCCGGTGAACACGATGTCGCGGGCGCAGGCGCTCTCCGCCGCGGCGTGATGAACCTCCGCCGCGCGCGTCCAATCGCTGCCCGCCAGCACAAGCTGATGCGGCGAACCGGTTGATTTCTTGATCTGGCTGAAGGCGCGAATCAGTTGAACATGGTTCTTCCCGGGATGCTCGATCCGGGAGATGTACAGGATATACGGCGGGCGCACGCCATACTTCTGTTGAATCCGCGCCTGGGCCGCTTCCTTCTCGCGCGGCGCGTAAACGGCCCGGTCCACCGCGAGCGGAATTACCGTAACCCGGTCTTCCGGGACGTGTGCAAATTCGATGATGTCCTTTTTCGTGCTTTCGCTGTCCGCGATCACCTGCGTAAGCGTCCGCACCAGCATCGGCAGCACGCGCGTGATGTAAAATTCGCGCAACGGATCATATTTCCCCTTGATGTGGATGCTCGAAAAATCATGGACCGTGCCCACGGTGGGGCAGGGGAGTGAAAACGGCACCCGGCGGTTCGCGGCGGGCAAAAACATCACGTCATAGCGGTTTTTCCGGCATAGTCCGGGAAAGAGAAACTGATGCCATGCCACGTTTCTCAAGGGGGACCGGAATTTTTCGCTCACATGGCAGCGGGAGAAAGGGTGGGATTCCGGCAGCAGCCGCGCCTCATCGCCCGGATGAAGCAGAACCTCCATCGCGGCGCCGGTCTCCCCATGGGCAAACTCCCGCAACAGGTGAATGAGGTACTGCCCGATTCCGGATTTCCCGGCGTCACATCCGAAGGTCGTGATTCCAATCTTCATCTATGGAAAAATCCTATTTGGCGTCATGCCGTTCCAGCACCGTGGTCTGGCCAATGGACGCATCCTTGTTTCCGCTGGCAATCCTGCGCTCGCCCAGTTTATGGCCCTTGTAATAGGCGCGGCCCCAGGTTATGCACCGGGGCGCGATCATCGCCATGCCCCGGAAGGCGCCGTGTTTCAGGTGCACGGTAAAATCGCGCGCCATGGCGGAGGCTGTCTTCATCAACATCTTCCCAATGCTTTCCGTGCCGCCATAAATGAACGCGTCGGCCTCTCCCTCGACAAACCGCCGCCCGTAGAGCTGCTCCAGCGTGTAATTGTGCGAGTGCATCACCAGCGCCTCCGGCACATACTTCACCGCATACCCCTGAGACATTGCCCAATGCCCCCATTCCGTGTCTTCGGACGCCCATGCATCGGTGTAGAAGGGATGCTCCCGCCACACCGATTTCCGCAGGGCCGCCAGGGGCAGCGACAGCTTAATCCACGGAGGGGCGGGCGGAGTGTCCGGAAAACTCAAGGCGTAATCGTGACGCACTTCCAGCCGCGCATCGGGCCGGGGCACTTGCCGGGCAAAAGCCGCCGCCACTTTCGGATCGCCGAATGCTTCCAGCAGCCGGGTGAGCGCCCGCGGCGTGAGCGGCACCGCGTCCGAATTCTGGAGAACCACGATCTCCCCTTGGGCCTGCCCAATCGCTTTGTTCAAAACCGCGCCCGGGAAATAGGACTTTGCCTCGATTGGGAGCACCCGGCACGGATATTGGGCAAGAATATCCAGGGTGGCGTCCGTGGAGCCGGAATCCACCACCAGCAGATCAAAATCTTTGAACTCCTGCGAAAACAGCCCGCTTAACGCCTGCGCCAGGGTGCCCTCGGCGTTTTTCGAACGCATGATGACCGTCACGGAGGAGGGAAGTGTGCTCATGCGGGGGTGCCTCCGGTGACGGCGGTTTCCCGGCGGACAACCTCGCTCATGTGCACTGTTTCCCGCGCGGAAATCACGTCCAGTATCCGCTCGAACGAACGGAAGCGGTCGCACAGATACAGCGTGATGGGATGGATCAGCATATTGGATAAAATATGGGCTTGCTGGTGCTGGCGCAGTTCCTCAATCACGCGATCGGTCCACTCTTCAATGCAATACGAGGCGGAGCCGTAATCATCCGACCAGTTGTACCGCCGCACCCACCACTCCACCCATTCCGGCGTGCGCTCGGCGTGGTAGAGATGTTCATGATCCGGCATGACATTCAGGGGAAAGTTCAACAGGCCGCTCGGATGCCGGACGGGCCCGGTGCTGCCGCGTTTCACACCATCCGAGCATACCTTGATGCCGCAGGACCATAACACCTCTTCCGTGAAGGGGCCGTGCATGTACATGTGGTTTCGCCAACATACAATCTTCCTGCGGGTCTTTTGCTCAATGATGTTTACCGTCTTTTGCACGTCCCGGCGCTGATACCAGGCGGGGCCGTTATAACTGCCGTTGATCTTTTTCCACGCCCGGTGCCACCATTCCGGCTGGAATGCGGCATAGGTGTGCCCGCCCACCTCCACCAGCGGATGTTCGCATACCGGCTTCAACTCCTCCCACTCTTCCGCGAAACACTTTCCGGTGATGAAAAAAGTCACCTTGACCTTCGCTTCTTCCAGGAGTTTCAGATACCGCCGCGCCACCTGGATTTCCGTAATGTCGCAATGCGCCTGATTCCCCGTTTTCAGGCTCATGTGATGAATATCGCCGGTAAGGCATATCATGACTCAGGGTCCTCCGGTTCCAGGGGGATGCGCCATTTGCGCAGTACCGATTCAAAATTGGTGTCGCCCGCCTTGGCCCATTGGCGGAGATAGGCGGCGCGAATGCCGGGGATATCGCTGCCGCGGGCGCCCAGATATCCCGCCGCCAGTTCCCGGAGTTGCGGGCTGTCAAGTTGATACCCCGCGACGGGGAACAGTATCGGCAAAATTCCCCTGGGTCCCAGGCTCCGAAACCCCAGCCGCGCCAGGGGTGAACCCTGCCGCAGGGTTTCTTTGGTGCGAAGCAGATGGATTATTTTCTTCGCCCATGCCCGTGCGGAGAAAAGATCATCCAACAAGGCTCTTCGGAATGCGCATTCGGGATATTCTTCCCAGGTCAACGAGTCCCGTTTCAGGCGTTTGGACTCACAGAACAAGTGGACGGATGCCAACGGGCCCCGCAGACCGTCCAGCCACGCCGTCAGCCCGCCGCCCACATACTTTTCGTAATCAGGCTGGAACCGGAATTCCAGCGCCTGATCGTATACGGCGCGGAACGCGGGGGAAACATCCGCCTTCTGCCGCATGCGCTTCTGCTTTTCGACATAGCTCCAGTGATATCCGCCCAGAAAGAACAACAAGGCATCGCCATACCCGATGATCGCCTTCATCGCGTGTTTAACGAGCAGTTTTTCATCGTCCGGCGATAAAGCCCGGCTTGCCATCAACTGATCATTGATTACCAGCAGAGTGCCCCGGTTCACCAGCAGGTTTCTGATGTCCCACGCGGGAATGCGCTTCAGATCGAATTGCTGCAACGAAGGGACCAGCGTGGCGTCGCCCAGCACCGTCTTGTGGCCGAACCGCATGTCGTACCACATCACCAGGCTCGGCGAATGGCGCAGCTTCGCTTCCGAAATGACCGCAAAATCCAGTTCCACTTTATAGTCTTGTTTGACGGCGGCCAGTGCCTCCTGAACCTGTGTTTTCAAGCGCGCCTGTTCCTCGGGCGGCAGGGCGCGGGTAATAATCAGAAAATCCAGATTATTGTGGGGACGTTCGCCCTGGTTGGTTTTTATCACGCCCCCTTCGCCCCGGCCATACCCGCCCAGCAGCACCATGGCCCTGCACACGGAGGATGGCAACAGCCGCTGGCTTCGCGCCGCGATCTCCGTCACGAGCGCGGTGAGCAAGGCTTCGGCGTCCGCGCCGCCGCGAACGGTGAACCGGCCCCAGGGGGATTGTGTCATGTTGTTTTCCTCGATGCCGTCAACTCGAACAACGCCATCAACGCATTCACGTGATGTTCCGGACGGAAGGCTTGTTCATAGCGTATCCGGGCGTTTTTTCCCATGATGTCCCGCATGTTCCGGTCCGCCAGAAGGCGGTCTATCGCATTGGCCAGGGCCCGGGGTTGGTTGGGTGGAACCGTCACTCCCGTTTCGCCGTCGTGCAGCCATTCGGTGATGCCTCCCGCATTCGAGGCAATCACCGGCGTGCTCCGGCTCATCGCCTCCGGGCCAATCAATCCGAACGTTTCCGGCTGCCGCGCGGGAAACACCACGCACGCCGCGCGCCGGTAATACGAGCCCAGTTCCGCGTGTGTCACATTGCCCAGAAACGTGACACGATCCCGCAATCCGAGCGCATCGCACAACTGCTTGAACATCGCCTCCTGCCGGCCCGTGCCCGCCACCCAAAGCCGCGCCGGGGACTGCGTCAAGGCCAGGGCATGCAACAGCACATCCAGCCCTTTGCCTCGAATGAGTTGTCCGACGAACAACAGGGAATCATCGCCCCGGACCTCCTCTTTTTCCCCGTCGGCCGGCAGCGAATACAGCGGAAGCACATGAATCTTCCCGCGATCAAATCCGTGCGCGGCAAGATGGTCCGCCATATATGAAGACCCCACCGCATACCCGTCGAAACCCATGTTGAGTAGTTGTTCACGCCGCAAGGAACCCACTGTTGTAATCCGAACGCCCAGCCGTCCCGTCCCGCGATTGAGAAACCCCAAACACGCATAGCAGCGCGGGCCGATGGGCTGCGTGCAGGTCTCATGCGTGAGCGTCTTGTATTTATGTTCGCGCAAACAGAACAGTTTGTGATCGTGAAAGAAACGGAGCGAGGGAATCCCGGCGCACAGCAGTTCCTGCGTGGCGCGCGGGCTGCTCAACCGGTGCACATACAGCACGTCCGCCCGAATATCCCGCAACTGATGGCGAAGGTCCACCATCGGAAACGCCTGATCAAACAATTGCAGCATGGCCGGCGAAGCCTGTTCCTGGAGCGCATCGTACAGCAATGTGGAGGCAATCCCCCGCGCCTTCAAAAGACGCACGGTGTGGTATACATAATACTCACACCCCCCCTTCAGACGCGCCAGTTCGTTCACCCACACTACATGCCGGACACTCATCAATCACCACCGTTTGCCGGGAAAACTCCCATTTCTCACTTCCATACCGCACGACACAGGATTGGCGGCGTGCCCTCTCCACGGAAAGGCGGCCGCACCGGTCAGTGTGGCACATCCGCGATCTCCTTCCGTTAAAGCAAACTATAGGATACACCACGCCTCCGATAAGTATAAAATATGCAGAAAAAGCTAGTTTTGTCAAGAGAGATTTGCTATTATTTTTGTAGAATTGACAGAATCAAGGATATTTCATGGAAGAACAACGGATGGACAGTACGCCAAAGGCCCCTTCGGCTTCATCCCCGTTTCTGACCCGCCAAGAACTCCAGCAGCGGTGGCGGTGCAGCAAGCGCTTCATCCAGACCTTTAAGGACATCCCCAGCACCAAACTTGGCCGCACCACGCTCTATCATTTGGCGGACGTGATGGCTTATGAGCAGAAGCAGGCCCATAACACGAACCTCCCGGAGGTGAAAGAAGCCATTACACCGCTGGCGGGCGAGCTTAGCGGCATCCGGGCCTCCCTTGAATCTCTGCAAAACGCCCGGTTGCATCATGAAACCATGTTTCAGCAAGTTTTGCATCAAATCGAAAATCTGCGATCGGCGGTGTTGGAACTGCGAAATTCCATGGGTTCCTCCTCGATTACCCCGGCAACCAACGTGTATGATCCGGCCTCTCCTTCCGGGGAGCATCAAAAAGAGCAAGACGCCATGCTGGGCACTTTTTTGCGTTTTATAGATCATTTGCCTCAAGAATCAAACGACACCCCTTGAGAGGATGGCGGAATTCTCATGCGGAAAGTAGTCATTGCTTGCGAATGCGGCCAGCGGCTCCAAGTGCCTTATTCGGCGTTGGGCAAGGTTGGGTTGTGCCCGAATTGCGGGCGCAAGGTGCTGATCTCCGCTGAAAATGCCCGCTGGGAGCATGCGGACGGCCAGGAAGAAATCCGGCCGCCCGCCTCCGAAAACCACCTTCCGCTGCCGCAGGAAATGAAAAATATGTTTGGCAGGGCCGTGGACCTTTTCAATACCGGTCATTTTGCCGAGGCCCTTGCCATTTTCGACACCTTTGAACAGCATTTTCCCGGAAATCCCGAGATACAGGAAGCGCGGACCCGTTGTTTGAATGCTCTTCGCAAAGCGCGCACCCCGCGTCCGGAACCCCTTCCCCATTTGTCCGCGGCCGATGCGCTGGATGCGGAAACCGTCAAGCGCGTGGTGCTCGAAAAACTGTTGTACGGCCCCACCGCCTCCGTCCAGCTCGAAGCCGCCGATATTGCGTGCCGCATTTTAGGGATGTACAGTAAAGAGCCGCCCGCGCCCAAACCGGAGGCGGGTGCACTTCATGAACCGCAGGAAGACGGCGGTGTGTCCGCCGAGGGAGTGTAGGCACCCGTGGTTGCGGAAAAGCTTAGCCTGTTTGTCTTCATTGACGCCCTCGGGTGGGAGTTGGCGGGCCGCCATGCCTTTCTCGAGGACGTGCTCCCCGTCCGCGCCCCCATGGAAACCATTTTCGGCTATAGTTCCACCTGCCACCCCACCATCCTCACAGGGACCCTCCCGCGCACCCACCGGCATTTCACCTTCTTCTACTACAATCCCAAGGAATCACCGTTCCGCGCCTATCGTGTGTTCGGGCTGCTTCCGCCATTCATCACCTCCCGGGGCCGCGTCCGGCATAAGATGTCCCAGCTTTTACAACCCCTGCACGGTTATACCGGCTATTTCGCCCTCTATAACATGCCGTTCCGCCATTTGCATTTGTTCGATTACGCGGAAAAGCACGACCTTTATCAGCCGGGGGGAATCAATGGCGGCGTTCCCACCATTTTTGACGCCCTGCGCGAACAATCCATTCCGTTCAGCCTGCCCGATTGGCGCCTTTCCGATGCCGCCCGCATCAATATCCTGAAGACGGACCTCGTCCAAAACCACGTGCCGTTCGCGTACCTCATCCTCGGCCAGTTGGACGGCACGCTGCACGCGCATGGAACACAGTCGCGCGAAACCGCCGAGAACATTCAGTGGTATGAAAGGGAACTCCGCAACCTTGCCGCGCTGGCGCGGGAGCATTACCGGGAAGTCCGACTGTTTGTATTTTCCGATCATGGGATGACGGATACCGCCGCCACCTGCGATCTCATGGCGCGCATCAACGCCCTCGGGATGCGCTTCGGCATCCATTACGCCGCGGTCTATGATTCCACCATGGCGCGGTTCTGGTTTATGAGTCCGGGCGCGCGCGACATCATAATCAAGGCGCTGGAAGAGGAGCCCCGGGGACGCATCCTCGGCGGGGAACAGCTTGCGGCCTGGGGGTGCGATTTCCCCGGGCAACAATACGGCGAGTTGTTCTTTCTCATGAATCCCGGCACCCTGCTCTGTCCCAGTTTCATGGGCGAGCGGCCCCTTGCCGCGATGCACGGCTATTCCCCGGAAGACAAGGATTCCATCGCGGCCTTCATGAGCAATGTTCCCCCGGTGTCCATGCCCAAGCGCCTGGATGACCTGTACCGGCTCATGCGCGAAGAAGCAGGGAAAGGCGGGAATCCCCAGTGAAAGACCTCATATTCCTGGTTGGCTTTCTCGCCTCGGTTCCCATCGGCACCCTGCTCGCCTCCCTCTCCCGGCGCCTCCGCGATTTGGTGTTCCTGGCCCTCCTCGCGGGCACCACCAAGCCCGGCCTGCTCGACATCAATTTTTTCAGCCGCGAATGGTATCGCGGCACCACCCGGGGCATCGAAGTCTCCTATCTTGATCTATTGGTCCTCATCCTCTTGTTCAGCACCCTTCTCGACGGCCAGCGCCGCCCCCACCGCTTTTTCTGGCCCGCCAGTCTCGGCCTGATGCTGCTCTATTTCCTGTACAGCGGCCTCAGCCTGCTTGGCGCCGACCCGCAACTTTTCGGCCTCTTCGAGTGGACCAAAATCCTGCGGGGCATTCTTGTATTTATAACCGTGGCGTATTACGTTCAGGGGGAGCGTGAACTCAAGCTGCTGTTGTTCGCCTTCTGCGCCGCGATGGGCTATGAAGCGCTGGTTTCCTTGCAGCAGCGGTATCTCCTCCACGGTTACCGGATTGCCGGCTCCTTCGACCATGCCAACACCCTTTCCATGTACTGCTGCATCCTCATGCCCCTTTTCGTGGCCGCCGCGCTCAGCAATCTATCCTTGTCCCTGCGCGCCTTGTTTGGTGCATGCGCCCTAATGGCCACCGCCTGCACCATCCTTTCGATCAGCCGGATGGGATTCGCCACCCTGATGCTGGTGGCCGTATTGACCTTCATGGCCTGTTTCGAGTTCCGCTTCAACCAAACCAACATGATTATGCTTGTTGTTGTTTCCGTGGCCATCGCAGGCATGACCTACAAGGC
>CAYXPO010000006.1:0-24607 GCA_964466925.1 uncultured Nitrospirales bacterium | reverse complement strand
ACGCGCCACGGACGAAGCGGAACAGGTGCTGTACGAGGCGTTGCGCCGCGGGCTCAGCTTCAAAATCACCATGGGCAATATTTTGACCCTCACCCCCGCCCTCACCATCACCAAAGGGGAAATGGACGAGGCGCTGGAAATTCTTGATGCCTGTTTCCAATCGCTATAGTTTCCGGGGGTAAAAAACATCCGCAGGTTGCTTTCGCGCGCGGCGCACGGTAGGCTAATAGCCCGGCAATAACCAGGAAAGGATTATCCATGGCGGACACACTCAACAGACGTCATTTTCTCGCTTCGGCGGCGGGCGCGGCGGCGCTGCTTTCCATGCCGAAGGTTTTGGCCCAGGCCCCGGCTTCGGAAACAAAGCGGTATCAGGAAAAAACAAGTCCATGGCCGTTGGCGATTAACAGCAGTACGATCCGGCCCACGCCGCTGTTGGACAAAATCCGTATTGCGGCGGAAACGGGCTGGGACGCCATTGAGTTGTGGGTGAATGAATTGGATGAACATGAAAAGGGCGGCGGTGACCTGAAGGACCTCGGCAAGCAGATTAAGGACCGCGGGCTGTTTGTGCCCAACATCATCGGGCTGTGGGAATGCATGCCGGCCACGGCGGAGGACTTTCAGAAATCACTCGAGGCCACCCGGAACCGCATGCGGATGTCGGCGGCGGTGGGTTCCATGTATGTGGCCGCGATTCCCGCGCCGGACCGGCCCGACTTCGATTTGAAGTGGGGGGCGGAACGGTATCGCGATCTGCTCAAGATTGGCCGCGAGGAATTTGGTATTACGGTGGCGGTTGAATTTGTGGGATTCATGAAGGGCGTACACCGGATAGGACAAGCCTGTGCCATCGCCTTGGATGCGGATGACCCGCAGGCGTGCTTGATTGCCGACACGTTCCACCTTTACCGCGGCGCGTCCGGCTTCAATGGGTTGAAGCATATCCAGGGCAGCCTTATCGCGGATTTCCATTGGAACGACGTGCCGGGGGATGTGCCCCGCGAGCAGATGGGCGACGAGCACCGCATTTATCCGGGCGACGGCATTTTGCCGCTTACGCAGGCGTTGCAGGACCTCAAAGCCATCGGGTATACCCGCACCTTGTCGCTGGAATTGTTTAACCGTGAACACTGGAAGATGGATCCGAAGGTGGTGGCGCAAACCGGATTGCAGAAAATGCGCGAATGCATCGCCAAGGCGAATGTCTAACGCCGTGGCCATTTGTTCCCAAGTTGTATTGGGGTACGCGCTAGTCCCAAACGCTTCGCTTTGACTGGAGGCCCTGAAGAGGGGCGGGCAGGATGTGAAACGCGTGCCGGCCGGCGATGCACAGAGGCCCGTGGAGGCACGCATGTTCAACGCAGTGGCGAGTGCCGCGTCTTTCATTGGAAGTGCTTCAAGCGGTGGACGCGCCGCCCCCTGAATGGAACCTTGTGGGAGAGTCATTGGCATGATGATACGTTTGGGCGCGGTGGACGCCGTTGTCGTGGCGGTCTACCTGGTGATTGTGATGGCCTTGGGCACGCTGATGAAGCGGCGCGCCGCCAAGAACATCGGCAGTTATTTCCTGGGCGACCGGCAATTGCCGTGGTGGGCGCTGGCGATGTCGGGGAGTTCTTCCTATTTCGACATTACCGGCACGATGTGGATCGTGAGCCTGTTTGTGATCAGGGGTATGAAGGGGATGTGGGTGCAGTGGATATGGGGGTTTATCATCCCGGTGTTTTACATGGCCTACATGGGCAAATGGATTCGCCGGTCCGGTGTGATGACCGGCGCGGAATGGATGGAGACCCGCTTCGGTTCGGGCCGCGCCGGAGAGCTGGCGCGCGCCTCCTACACCCTCTACGCCGTGCTGACCATTACGGCGTTTCTGGCGTATGGGGCAACGGGCATGGGCAAGTTCGGCGCGGTGTTTCTGCCGTTTAGCGAGCATGTCTGCGCTGCGGTGATCCTGGGCGTGACCGGTCTGTATGTGATCGCCGGCGGATTCCACGGTGTGGTGCTGGTGGAGATTTTTCAAACCATTGTGTTGAGCATCGGCGCGCTGCTGATCGCGTGGCTGGGATTCACCCATGTGACGCCGGAAGCGTTGACCGCGAAAATCACGCCGGACTGGCAGAGCCTCGTGCCGCACTGGGATTTCGATTATCTCGCCAACACCGAATATCAACTGTTTGGCGCGCTGCTGCTGGTGTGGGTGGTCAAGGGGTTGTTGCTGAGCCTCTCCGGGCCGGAACAATTGTATGACTTCCAGCGGTTCCTCGCGGCGAAAACGCCCAAGGAAGCCTCCAAACTGGGCGCACTATGGGGCGTGATTCACACCGTGCGCTGGCCCATGGCCATGGCCTTGGCCGCGATGGGCATCGTTGGACTGGCCGAACAAGGCGACCCGGAAAAAGTGCTGCCGTCCGTGATTCAAACCATGCTGCCGGTGGGTGTGCGCGGTGTGGTGCTGGCGGCATTGCTTTCCGGCTTCCTCGCCACGTTCAACTCGACGGTGAACGGCGGCGCGAGCTATATCGTCAAGGACATCTACCACAAGTATCTGCATCCGGAGGCATCGCAAAAGCAGTTGATTTACGCGAGCTACGTTTCCTCCGCGCTGCTGATTCTGCTCGGCATTGGCGTGAGCTTCGCCGCCACCTCCATCAACCAGATGTTCACGTGGATCATGGGCACCCTGGGCGCGGGCGTGCTCATGCCCAACGTTCTGCGCTGGTATTGGTGGCGCGTGAACGGCTGGGGTTACGCCGTGGGCACCGTCTCCGGCATGCTGCTTTCGCTGATTCAAGCCCTTGTGCCGGCGTTTGCGCACCTGCCACTCTACATCACCTTTCCGGCGATTGCCGGATGCGTGTGCCTGATTACCATTGTCACGGCCTTATCAACGGCGCCCACGGACCACGCCACGCTGATGCATTTCTACCGCACCGTCCGGCCCGCGGGATTCTGGGGCCCCATCGCCGCTGAAGCCAACCTACCGGAAATAGCAAGTGATTTCCGGCGCGATCTGGTAAATGTGGTGTTGGGCATCCCCTGTCTCATCGCTCTCTGGCTCTGCCCGATCTACCTTGTGCTGCACCGGTTTACGGAGTCTTTACTGATGCTCACGGTGGTGCTCGTGTTGAGCGTGGTCCTGTACAAGACTTGGTACCAGAAACTCACGGAAAGCTGAAAGAAAAGGTTCAACAGGTTTCCTCTGGCAAATAAAGTTTCGCTGTTTCACTCCGAAGACGGCTTTTGCCCTGGACTTGCATAAATCAGAAACTTGGTGGATAGAGGCGGCTGAGCGGGGAACTTGGCTTCCTTTTTTGGAAATATTGACTGCTTGTGAGTATAATCACCGGTGTGCATTCACACTTTTTCTTCACCCCACCGTCTTGGTTTCAGGCCGAGGTGCAATAGTTTCGACTTTTGGTGTGTTTCATGGAAGTAAAGGACGCAGTATGGGTTTGTTGTTCGATATTCATGTGCATACGCGGCGGCATTCGCCGTGCAGCCACATGGATGAGTTGCGGCTGGTGAAACAGGCGATCCAGGCGGGCCTGGATGGCCTCGTGATTACGGAACATGCGCATCAGTGGACGGAGGAGGCGTTGTCGGAGCTAAAGGCTGCGGCGGGGGAACCGGCGTTTCTGCTGTTTTCGGGGGCGGAAATCTATTCGAGCCAGGGGGATATCCTGGTCTATGGAATTTCCCCGGAACAGATTGGACAGTTGACGGCGGGGAGCGCGCCGTTGGACATTATCCATAAAGTCAGGGAGTGGGGGGGGATAACCATCGCCGCGCATCCCACCCGCGCCGGCCTCGGCTTTGACCTGCGCATCCGTGATTTGCCCTTTGATGCCATCGAGACGGAGAGCTGCAACCTGAAGCCTCATGAACAGCGGCTGGCCTGGCGTCTGGCGGAAAACCTGGGACTTCCCGGCACCACCGCCAGCGATGCCCATCGTCTGGAAGACGTAGGTACGTATGTGGTGGAAGTTGACGGGCCGGTATCCTCTATGGCAGACTTGTGTAAAGCCATAAAAACTCGTGCCTTCCGGGCACGGGGAAAGGTGAAGTAGAGGCTGTATGTCATTCGATGCGGACGTGAAGCGGGATGCCGAGCCCCAAAAGCCTGATCCGAAACAGGAAATCAAGCGCGAGGTCATCGAACTCGTCAAGATGGTCGTGTTGTTTCTGGTCATTTTTTGGACCTTAAAGACTTTTGTCGTCGAGGGTTATGAGGTGCAGGGCCCTTCCATGATTCCCACGCTTGACGACCGGGAGCGCATCCTTGTGTTCAAGCTGCCTCATGAACTGAGCAAACTGCCCATTCTGGGCGCTTTTCTTGAACCCATTAAACCTGGGGATGTGGTGGTCTTTGACAGCACGGACGAAGTAAACAAACGCTATATCAAGCGGGTGGTGGCCAAAGGACCCGGTCAAGCCGTAAATACGGTGGCGGCAAGCTCCCGGAATGAGGATCCGCGCGCGAATTCGGTCCATGTGAAATTTGAGAAAGGGGCGGTGTATGTCAACAATCGCCGCTTGGATGAGCGTTATCTGGTGCCCACCGAGTCCCATTCCCCCGACACCGACGAAATTGATCTCCGGCCTGGAGAATATTATGTTTTGGGGGATCATCGCAGTGTGAGCAAAGACAGCCGGAGCTTCCGGGCCGTCAACGACCGTCAGATTGTGGGCAAGGCGTTGCTGCGCTTCTGGCCGCTGAGCAAATTTGGCTTGCTGTGAAAAAGACGCTGATTTTTTCCGATGTCCATCTCAAAGTAACCAACACGGACAAAGCGCGCCAGCGGGAGTTCATCACCTTTCTCCGCCGTTTTTCCCCTCAAGAATTTGATCGGATGATCTGTTTGGGGGATTTGTTCGATTTCTGGTTTGAATACAAGCATGTGATCTTTTCCGGCTATTTTGAATTGCTGCGGGCCTTTGCCGACCTGCGTGATGCGGGCGTGGCACTGCATCTGGTGTGCGGCAACCATGACTTCTGGGCCGGACGCTTTCTTCGTGATGAACTTCAGTTTCAGGTGTACACCGGGGAAATGCACATGCCCTTCGGGGACAAAACCGCCCTCCTCTATCATGGCGACGGAATAAACCGCAAGGACTACGGTTATCGCATCTACAAGCATTTTGCCCGGAACCGCCTGGTGATTGGCGCGTTCCGTCTGTTGCACCCGGATTGGGCCATGACCTTGGCGCGGGGCGTCAGTCATGGAAGCCGCACCATCACCCGGGCCGAGGACACCTCGAAGGGGCCGGAAGCCCGCGCGCTTCGAGAACATGCCCATGGGTTGCTGGCCCAAGGGGCCGCGGATATCATCTTGTGCGGGCACGCCCATGCCCCGGTGATGGAAACGTACCCCGCCCCGGGGGGCATGGGAACCTATATCAATACCGGCGACTGGCTGGACCACCGTTCTTATGTGATATGGGATGGTATGGACTTTTCGATACATCACGCAGATGAAGAACCCGAAAATGCGGTTCGCCTCAGTTGACGCTTGCCGAGAGCGTATGGTTAAATGTACGAAAGTCAAAGAGCGATTAGTGCTCAGAATCTGGCATCGAAAAACATGTGAAACTCAGTCTGGACGACAAGGGAAAGCGTTACCCGTAACATGGTAACCCAATAATCCTCTTAGGCGATCGGAAAGGATGTCGGCATAATGACGGAAGCGGAAATCATGCATGCGCTGGATGAGATGGTCCAACGAATTGTGGGGCGTTTCCATCCTGACCGAATCATCTTATTCGGTTCTCATGCCAAGGGGATATCCACTGATGATAGCGATCTCGACCTTCTGATTGTGATGTCGGTCGAAGGTTCGCGGCGCGGCAAGGCAAACGAGATAGACCTTGCACTGGCTGACCGCACCATACCCATTGATGTGATCGTTGTGACCCCGGATCAGTTTGAGCGGCAAAGGGATATGATTGGCACGATCATCCGCGAGGCTGTTCGAGAAGGCAAAACAGTCTATGAACGAGCAGCCTGATTTCCAGGTCGAACTACGGCGTTGGGTGGAGAAAGCGGAAAACGATCTGCGCAACGCCGAATACGTAGTGAAACTGGAAGATGATTGCCCCATCGATACGGTTTGCTTTCATTGTCAACAGTGTGCCGAGAAGTACCTCAAGGCGCTGCTTTTCTCTCGCGGTATACTCTTTCCGCGAACACACGACCTTGTCGTGTTGCTTAATCTGACCTCGAACATCAGCGAACTTACACTCCGGGTCGAGCAGGTGCAGCCATTAAACCGATACTCGGTGGAAGGCCGTTATCCTGGGGATTGGGAGCCAATTGATCTTCGGGAGGCTCGGGAGGCGCTGGATGCAGCCAGAAGCGTGCGCGATGCCGTACGGCGCATAATCCCAATAGACACCTTGCCGCATAAAGACCAGCGGGAAGGTTCACCGCGCGCTGATACAAGTAATGGCCTCTCTTAATGCGGATCAGCCTTCGCCCAATTCACCGAGAAATACATTGTGGGGGCCATCCACCACCATTTGAAGCTGTTGGCCTTCCGTCGTGATGTCTATTTTATTGATGTCGAAGTTGTCGGGGAGCACCCGGATGGAATCAATGTTTTCCCGGGGCAGCATGACCAGATTGGTGCGGGCGTCAATCTGCACCCCGTTTTGCTGGAGCCGGGACAGCATGATGCCCTTGGCGTCCAGCATGACCCAGCCTTCCGTGATCGCAATGACTTTTCCCACATAGCATATTGGTTTCTGTTCTTTGAAATATTTCTTTATCTTGACGCGCACAATTTTGTCTTTAACCATGGAACCAACTCCGTTTTTGTTCATGGACGTAGTATAGCACAGGAAAAGGTGCAAAAGGCTGCAGGCTTGAGGTGTTGTGACCACTGATTGTCATCGTTCTTTCCCCGCCCATCGTTTAGGTCATTCATGGGAGGATAGAGTACAATAGAGGGAAATCGCGTAAGAGGAGAAACGAAATGCTTTCGGGATATACGTTGCCGAGGACGCCGAAGGGCGCCTCGAGTCTAACCCCGCCGCCGCCGTGGCACTATGCGGGCATTTGCCTGGCGGTGGAATATGAGGCGGACCCGCGGGCGGTGGCGGCGCTGTTGCCGCCGGGCCTGGAATTCGAGTCCGGGCGCTGTGCGGTGTATTTTGTGGAATGGCAGTTTTCGAGCGAACACGACACGGAATACCTCGACCCCATACGCAGTCAATATCACGAGACGCTGTTTCTGATCTCCGCCCGGTATGACGGCGCGCCGTGTGCGTTTTGCCCGTTCATTTGGGTGGATCAGGACGTGGCGTTGATGCGAGGCCTGATCCAGGGCTGGCCCAAGCAAATCGGATCGACCTGGGTGACCCGCGCGTATGGGTTGCCCTCGAAGGCGTCGCCGGAAGTTGGCCCGGGCGGGCGATTTGGCGGCACGCTGGCCGCCAAGGATCATCGTTTGGCGGAGGCCGTGGTGACCTTGCGCGAGGAATCCGCGCAATTGCCCACCCCGAATTTTGCGCGGGCCATGCTGACCCGCCATTTTCCAGAACTGACCGCGGGCAAGCACGACACGCCCGCCGTGTATGAATTGGTGCAATTGAAATCCCGCGACGTGCATATGGGCACGATTTGGAAGGGGGACGCCGAACTGAAGGTGTTTGACCATCCGTATCTTGAACTTCCCGCGTTGCGCCCCCTCAAGGTTATTGCGGGATACCGTTTCCCCTGCGCCTTGACCGTGGATGATTTGATTCCCCTGTGCGATCTGCGGGGACGGGTGTGAAATAAGCGGCATACAATCGCGGTTTTAGAATAAGCGCGTACATGGAGTCTCTGACATGGTGATAAAACGAATGCGAATGATGGGTTTTACGGCGGTGCTGGGGTTGGCGCTGGTGCTGGAAGGATGCGCCACGGTGGGCGGCACGCAGCGCGGTGTGATCCGCGCGAAAGACAAGGTGTCGCCCGCGCTGGTGCATATCCGCCCGGTGAAGGAAGTCTACAGCCGGGGCAAGCGGGAGGAAGTGGTGGCCATCGGCAGCGGGTTCATCATTTCGCCGGACGGCTATGTGTGCACCAATGAGCACGTGGCGGGCGACTCGAAGGCGGTGTATTGCGTGCTGAGCGATAAAAACGAAGTCGAGGCGGACGTGGTGGGGGTTGATCCCTACACGGATATTGCGGTGCTAAAACTAAAATGGGATCATCCTTTGCCGTATGTGAAACTGGGTGATTCCGACAAACTCAAGGCGGGGCAAACCGTGATGGCGCTGGGCAGTCCGCATGGATTGGCGCGTTCCGTCTCCCTGGGCATCGTCAGCATTCCTGATCGTCATTTGGAGGATGATGACGCGCGCTTGTCTCCTTACAACAATTGGATACAGACGGATGCGGCGATCAATCCCGGCAATAGCGGGGGGCCGCTGGTGAATCTGCGCGGCGAGGTGGTGGGGGTGAATGCCCGCATGCTGCGGGGCGCGGAAAATGTCGGGTTTGCGATTCCGATCAACGTGGCCAAGGAGGTGGCGGACGCCCTGATAAAAAAGGGCCGGGTGCAACGCAGTTGGCTCGGCATTTCCTTGCAGGAGATGCTCGCGAAAACCAAAGATCCCGCGCAACAAGGGGTGATTATCGCGGACGTGGATCCCTTGTCCCCCGCCCATGAAGCCAACGTGCGGCCGGGCGATGTGCTGCTGTCGGTCAATAATCGTCCGGTCAGTGCGCGCTTCGAGGAAGACCTGCCGGCGGTGCGGAAATTGATAGCCGATCTGCCTGTGGGTTCCACGGCCACCCTGATGGTGCAGCGCGGAGACCAGAAGCTGGCCATTCCCCTGGTGACAGAGGAGGGCCCGGAATTCCGGGGGACGGAACAGGAGTTTTCAGAGTGGGGCTTTACGGCTTCCGAACTGACCCCGGAAATCGTGCGGCGCGCGCAACTGCCTTCCCGAAAAGGCGTGTTGGTGTCCGGTGTGCAAGTGGGCGGCATAGCGGGGAACGCCAAGTTGCGCCAAGGCGACATTATCCTTCGGGTGGATGACAAGGAAATGGACAACTTGCAGCAATTCACGAAGACTTACCGGGCATTGGCCGAGGCGAAAAAGCCCATGGTGATGCTGTTCGTAAAACGCGGGGCGCTGACTTTGTATGTTTTGGTGAAGCAGGAGCTTCCGAAAGAAGGCCCGAACCGGGAGGATGCCCACCATGTTGAGTAGTCTGGCACTTATCGCGGCAATGTCCTTTGCGGCGGCGGACGGATTCACCCAAGCGGGATTGGCGGCCGCGTATGACGCCCTCACCCCCGCCATCGGGTTGTTGGAATATTCCTCGGAAGTCACCGATCCGGCCTCCGGTGAAACGGCGAAGCGTGAAGGGAATGCCTTGGCGCTGATGGTCTCCCCCGACGGCCTGATGATGACGCACGGCCATATGGTGCTCGAAAATGCCGAACCCTTCAACCTCCGCGTCACCTTGGGACAGGGGGAGAAGGAGAAGAAATACGAGGCCGTATTGCTTAAGAAACCGGATGATATCAATGTCGTGTTCTTGAAACTGAAATCGGACACGCCCTTGAAGCTTCCGTATGTGAAATTTGACCGGCCCAACGGGCTGAAACTGGGTTCGGAAGTGGCGCTGTTCGGACTTCTCAGCGATACCCTGGATTTCAACCGCGCATTTCAAACGGGGCGGGTGGCCTCCGTGCTTGAAAAACCGCGCACCACCTTTTGCCTTGATGAAAACATCCGTTTCGGTTTTGTCGGAGGCCCCGTGATGGATGCCGCGGGCCGCGTGGTGGGGGTGGTGGGGTTTGATCTCAGCCGCGCCGAAGGCGGCGATGTCTATGTGCGGAGCGGTCACCCCCTCATTTTCCAGAGCGAACTGTTTCAGAAGTACATTGATCAGCCGCCTGGCGAAAAAGGCATAAAAAATGAACAGGACGATGGCTGGCTGGGCGTCTTTACCCAGCCGCTCGATGATGATTTTGCGGCGTATTGGGGGCTCGAAAAGAGCGGCGGCCTGATTATCAGCACGGTGGTTCCGGGTTCGCCCGGCGCGGAGGCCGGTCTGCGTTCCGGCGACGTTATCGTGAATTTCAACGGCACGCCCATTAAGGCCAAACTGGACCGTGAGGTGGTGGGATTCACCAAACTCGTGCGGGAAACCGGCACGGGAAAAGATGTAACGCTTAAAGTGCTCCGTGACAAACAGCCCCTTGAGGTGAAGTTGAAACTGGGAACCCGTCCCCGCACTTCGCAAGACGCCGATGAGTACGAAGACGAGGTCTTTGGTCTGACGGTCCGTGAAATCACCACCGACATCCGCATCGCATTGAATTTATCGGACGACGTGAAGGGCGTGATCATCCGCCGGGTGAAATCGGGCAGTGTGGCGCAACTCGGGAAAATGCGCCCTGGCGTGATTATTCACACCTTTGGCGATCATCCCGTGACCAATCTTGAAGAGTTCAAGGCCGCCGTGCAAAAGGTGGCGGAGCAAAAACCCGCCGAAATCACCGTCTTTGCGCGCGCGGGCACGGTCACGGGCTTCTTCCGGTTGCAGCCCCGGTGGAACAAGCATGAATGAGCGCCGCCTCATCCGCCCCATTCTCTATGGCCTGTTATTGGGCGTCACGGGATGTTGGGGAGGATGCCGCGGTTCGGGGGCGGCGGATGCGCTGGCCCAGGCGTACGCCTTGGGCGAGAAATACCATTGGCAGGAAGCGATGCCGTTGGTGAAAGGATACCTGCTGGCGCATCCCGAAGACCCCGCCGGCCATTTCCTGCTGGGCCGGTGCTACCTGCACAATCCCGTGCCCTATCTGATGGTGGCCCGGGGCGAGCTTGAAACCGCCCTTTTTCACCTGCAACAGGCCCCGTCTCCCGGGGGATTAACCGGCATAATGAGCACGCAACAGCTCGAGGCCGCCATACATCGTGAACTGGCGCGCACGTTGATGCGCTGGTCGCGGGAGGCGCTCAATGCGCGGTTGCCCCAGCCCGTGGTCATGCAGTCGCTTCGTCAGGCACTGGATGAAGTGAACAAAGGGCGTGCCCTCGATCCCGAATCGCCTTTGCTCAAAGAAATGGAAGAGACCCTTAAATCGCTGATTGAAAAGAGCCCTTCTCCTGAAACAACGCTCTCGTCCGGCCTGACCCTGTGAAGGTGTTTGGTTAAGACAGCGTGTTCGCGGCACGTCACTTTCGCGGCACGTGAACCGGCAGGCATCCAACGTATGGTCTTTCTTGTTTATGGGGGGGTGATTTTTCCGAGGACGACGGGCCGGCTGGCGCCGGTGGCCTGGGGGACGTTTGCCGGGGTGCCAAAGATGGTTTCATTGCCGAGAATGGCGAAGGCGATGGCTTCGCGCGCGCCGTCGGGAATGCCGTATTGGTCGCTGCGGAAGAGCTGCACTTCGGGGAGCCCTTTTCGCAGCAGGGACATCAGGGTCTTGTTTTTCGCGCCGCCGCCGCCCACGATGATTTGACTGCATTCGTGGCGGGGCTGGATGAAGACCTTGTAGGCGGTGACAATGCTGGTGGCCACCGCGCCGGTGACGGTGGCGATGATGTCTTCGTAGGCGTGTTCTTTGCGGCTCGCGAGCGCGTCGCGCAGGTACACCTCCGCGCCGAATTCTTCGCGCCCCGTGCTTTTCGGCGGTTGTTTGTTGAAGTATTTGTGACTCAGGAGATAGTCGAGGAATTCATCAATGATGAGGCCCTTGTGCGCGGCGGCCCCGTCCTTGTCCATCTGCAATTCGCCTTTCGTCAGAATCCGCACGGCGCTGTCAATGATGATGTTGCCGGGGCCGGTGTCGAAGGCGATGATGTCCTCGAAATTGGGGGTGACCACCGTGAAGTTTGCAATGCCGCCGATGTTCAGGCAGGCGACCTTGTGTTCCAGTTTGCGGAACAGGAGCCAGTCGGCATAGGGGACAAGGGGGGCGCCTTGTCCGCCCGCCGCCATGTCGCGTTGCCGGAAATCGGAAATCACCGGCAGTTTCGTGCGTTCCGCGATGATGGCCGGTTCGCCAATTTGAAGCGTGCCCGCTTTATCCTGCGCGCGCGGGGGCAGATGCATGACCGTTTGGCCATGCGAGGCGATAAAGTCAATGATGATTTGTTCTTCTTCCGCCACACGGATCATCTTCAGGGCCGCTTCCGCGAAGCGTTCTCCAAGTTCAAAATTCAGCAGGCATACTTCCCGGACGGACATATGTTCGTCGAGCAGCCTCGTGCGCAAGTCGGCGGGATAGGGGAAGTGCCTGTAGGCCACCTGTTTGATGACGATTTCCGGGCCGGTGCCCTTGATCCGCACCAAGGCGGCATCAATCCCGTCCGAAGACGAACCGGACATCAGCCCGAGTACGAACCGGGCCTGTTTTTTTCGCAAGAAGTCTAAATCCAGCATTGGGTTATCCTGTGCTCCTTTTCGATGCCTGTCTTCTACAGCATACCTCGAAAACGGCGCATAACGCAATGAAAATCGTTTTTTATGGTATGCGCGCTTTTCGCAATTGCTCCGGCGTAAGGTGTTGTTTTCATGGAAAGATGGTATCATGCGGTAACGTGTGGATAAAGCCGCGCGGGAACGTGGCAGGAAAAATGACCGGGTGAGGTGACATGGATTTGTATACGGCCGCGGATGTACTGGCGCTGAAATGGGTGCCGGGCGCGGGGAATGTTGCCGTGCGGCTCATTCTCGAATGCCTGCGCCGGCAAGATACGCCCCTGAAGGCCCTGTTGGGCGCGCCCATGGCCGGGTTGATTTCATTTTTCCCTTCCGGCCAGGAACGTCTGGCGGAAGTGTTGCATGAATGCGATGTCCGTCTCCAAAAACGGGCCGCCGCCCTGATGCAAAAACTGGAGCGGGCATCCGTGCTGACCGTGCTTTCCGGAACTCCCGCCTATCCCGCCGCGCTGGAATCGCATTTGGGCAAAGCCGCCCCGGTCCTCTTCTTCGCGCAGGGCAATATTTCCCTGCTGTATCAGGCGGCGGCGGGGATTGTGGGCACGCGCGCCCCTTCCCGGAAAGGCGCGTGCCTGGCCCGGGAATGCGCCCGGGTGTTCGCGGAACGCGGCATCCCCGTGGTCAGCGGCGGCGCGCGGGGCGTGGATACCGCGGCGCATGAGGCGGCACTGGATGCAGGGGGGAGCACCCTGCTCATTCTTCCGCAAGGCATCCTCACCTACAGGGTCTCTCCCCATTATGCAAAAGCCCTCGCGGACGGATCCCTTCTCCTGATAAGCGAATTCGCGCCCGAGGCCGAATGGCAGACCCATGCCGCCGTGACGCGCAACGCCACCATCAGCGCCTTATCGCGCCTGATACTGGTGATCGAGCCGCGCTCGGTGAACGGCAGCCTGCGCACCGCGCGCCAAGCCGTCGATCAGGGAAAACCCGTCTTTTATCACAGCCTCGGGCCCGCCGCCCGGCCCCTGGCCCGCTGCCCCAACACCCATCCGCTCACCCCGGTGAATCCTTCCGTCCTTCTTGCGGCTTTTCATCAACCCGCTGCCCGTCCCGTTCTCCAAGATGCCTTGTTTTGATAACCACCGTGTGGAGGCAAGCCGCAGGGCGGGCGGCAACGCGGAATCAGGAGATCGAAGAACCGAGTCCGGAGTTCGACGAGGGGGGTTGCTTTTTGGGCACGTGGACCACAAAACGGGTGTTGGCGCAGTTTTGATCCACGGTGATTTCGCCCCCGTGCGCCTCGATGATGGTTTGGGAGATGCTCAACCCGAGACCGAGGCCCTTCTGCTCCGATTTGGTGGTATAGAAGGGGAGAAACAGCTTTTCGCGAATTTCTTGCGAAAGGCCGGGGCCGCTGTCCGTGATACCGATGTTCACATGGGCATCGTCTTCATCCACATCAATCCGCACCCATTTTTCGGACCGTTTTTCCACCACATCGAAGGCGTTGTTCAAGAGGTTCAGCAAGACTTGGCCAATCTGGGCGGCCCGGCATTCAATGCTTATGCCGGGAGTGATACCGGTCACCCGCAGCTCGATGTCATGCAATTTGAAGCGTTCCCGGCACAACTCGATGGTGTCGGAGATGATGTCCTGAATCGGGGTGTCCACAAAGGGATCCTCCGAGGCGTCGCGCGAAAGGCTCCGCAAGCCCCGGATGATCCGCTGAATGCGGGAGGTATTCCGCTGCACCATCTGAGTGATCGTGCGGATTTTATCCGTGTATTTCTCCGGCTCCGCGATGAAGGCGCTCAATTGCTCCGCGCCCGCCGCCATCACCGCCAGGGGATTGTTGATTTCATGGGCAATGTTGCTGGCCATGGTGCCCAGTGATGAAAGGCGCGCGCTGTTCAGCATTTTCATCTGTTGTTCGGTGAGCAGGCGTTCCGCGCGCACCCGCGCGGTAATATCATTGCCCACGCAGAGCGTTTCCCGCACTTCGCCCGCCTGGTTGTACACCGGCGTGTTTGTCCAGGCAATCCAGACCCGTTCCCCATTGCGCCGGATGTTTTCATTCTCATGGCCGGCATATTGGTCCGGATGCACCGCGATATCCAATATCATCGCCTTCATGTCCCGGCCATTGCCGTCAATTTGCGGGACAATGGTTCCCACCACGTTTTTCCCCAGAACCTCCTGTTCCTCATACCCAAAAAAGCGCTGGGCAAACTCGTTGAAAAAGGTGATATTCCCTTCCCGATCCATGCGCAGGATGATGCTGTTCGCGCTTTGCACCAGTTCCCGGTATTGGGTTTCACGTTCGCGCAGCGCCTGCGTCGCGCATTCTATCTCCGCCGTCCGCGCCTTCACCCGGTCCTCGAGTTCGGCATTGAAGCGCTGCAATGCTTCCTCATGCTGCTTGCGCACCGTGCAATCGCGGAATATCCCCATCAGGCAGGACCGGCCCCGGTACTCCATCGTGAGGGCGGAGATATCCGCGTAAAAAACCGATCCATTGCTGCGCAGGCAGGGTATGTCGGCCGCCTGCCGTTGCGCGCCATGCGACAATGCTTGGAAACAGGCCCATACCTGTGGAAGATGTTCCGGCGGATGAATATCCTGGACCGACTTGGATAACAGCGCCGTTTCCGAATACCCCAGCATGGCGCAAAACGCTTCATTTACGTGCAGGAATTCCCCGGTCTCCACCTCGGCTATGCAGAGGCCGTCCACCAGGCTGTCGTAAATGGCCTGCAACTCCGCCCGTGACTCGCGCAGCTCCAGTTCCACGCGCCGGTACTGGGTTAGGTCCGTGAACGACGCCATCATGCCGCGAAGCACCCCGTCCCGGCTCTTTATCACGCTTGCGGAAACATGCATGTCGCGCACAATGCCGTCGTGGGTCTTTGCAATCAAATCTCCCGTCCAGGAGCCTTGGGCAAAAAGTTGCTCCATCACACGCTTCCCCGCGCGATCCTCCAGCCAAAAATCCGTCGCGAGACGTCCGGCCACTTCCGCGGGGCGGTGATATCCCCAGAGTTTCAAAAACGCCGGGTTCACCTCGACAATCCGCCCTTGCGTGTCCCCAAAAAGCAGAGCGGTGGCCGAGGTGTCAATAGCCAGGCTTTTGGTGTACAGCACTTCCTGCACCCGCAGGCGCTGCTCCATTTCTTGCAACAACGCCTGACGGCCCAATTCCGTGCGCGCGTTGGCCCGGTCCGCCTCGAAAATCGCGAGATAAAACCCGCTGACCAGCAGTGCCAGGCCAATGACAAAGAAACCCTCTTCCAGAAATCCCTCCAGATAGGGCACACGCGACAGGACCGGCGCGATGACCGGTACCTGAAAATGGAGACACAAGCTCACGCTTTGCGACAAGATAAGCAGGGTGGCGCCCCACAGCAATAGGCGCGATACCGTGCGCAGGCCGCGCAGTTGCCCGATCACGTACACCGAACCCATGCCCCACACCCCTATGGCCAACAGGGTGAGCAATCCCGTGATGCCATAAGGCACTTCCCAGATCAGATAGAGCATCCGGCCCGCAAGTTCCAGGAACGCGGCGGTCAGTATGGAGCCAAGCGTAAGCCGGCCCAAGCGCCGGTAGCGGCGCCGGCGTTCCGGAGGCACATCGTTCGCATCCCCCGATAAAACAGCCCCGTCGAGGTCTTTGGCCGGCTTCGGGTGCCGGATTTTGTCCATCCCTTGGTCCTCCCCCAAATGAGTATTCCAACCTTTGAGTACGGAAACCGCTATGACCCATGCATTGTAACAAACCCGATCCCGGAATCCCATTATTTTCTTGTTCTCCGCCGCAAGGCCGCCGTGCGATTTCGGCAGGTTGTGTCGCGCCATCCGCTGTGCTAGAATCCAACCAGGTTTGTGGAGACGCAGCATGTCTTTTCGGAATGTGATAGTGGCCCTGTTGTGCATCACGGCGTTTTGCGGATGCGCCCGCACCTTGCGGGACACCCGTGGATTCGCCATGGAAAACTCCATCACGGTGGACGCGCCCTTCAAGGATGCCTGGCAAATCGTAAAAGGCGTTTTGCGCGCCCAGGATTTGGACCTGTACACCCGCGACAAGCGCGGCACCTTTGTCGCCTTCAGCAAAACATGGAAACATTTCAGCTTTTTGCAGCGCCACCGCATGAAATACACCATCGAACTCGCTCCCGTGAGCGAGGAGGAAACCCGCATCTATATTGAGACAATCCGCCAGGTCTACGGTGTGACTCTGTTAACGTATCCCGACTGGCATGATCGCAAAGCCACCAACAATGCCGAGGCGGTCAAAATCCTCAAGGCGGTCGAGGAAAAAGCCGCCGAACGCCTCAAACCCGTGGGGGGGGGATAATCCGGCCTAGCTTTTTACGGCGGGGTCCTCTTTTCCCAAGGTGAGGCCGTGCGCCACGAGCGGATCTTCGGTCAACCCCTGCTGGCGCATCTTTTCCGCGATCCAAGCCTCCAGTTGATCTTCCATGCATCCCGCGCGTTCGGGTTGTCGTTCCGCCATGTTGTGAAATTCGCCGGGATCCGCCCGCAAATCATACAGTTCGCGCGGGGGCGTCCCATATACATCCGGCTGGCGCGCCAGAATGAATTTGTGCTCCTCCGTCCGCAACGCCCATTTCATTTGCCAGGTGCATTCCTGGCACACCAAGAATTCCCGCACCGGCGTTTGACGCTCCCCCCGGAGCCACGGAACCAGGCTGATCCCTTCCATTTCCCTGGGAATTTCCACGCCACAGATTTCGGCGAGGGTGGGCGCCACATCCACATGCGCGGTCATGGCGTTTATGCGCCGCGGCGCATAGTCCGGGTGGCGCATCATGAAGGGCACGCGCAGGTTGCCGTCATAGAGGCCGTGATGATCGAAAAAAATCCCGTGCCGGTACATCATTTCACCATGGTCGGCCAGGAGTACGATGACGGTGTTGTCCCTCAGCCCCAGCGCCTCGACTTTTCGCAGAAGCTGTCCAATGCCCTCATCACAATACCGGATTTCCGCATCATACAATGCCACGATATACTCGGCGTCCGTGATGTTCGTGCCCAGCGTGTTGAACCACGTCTCGCGCCACACCTTTCCCAGGCGGTGTTTTTCCATTCCCTCCAGACTGTGATTATCCGGCGCGCCCGGATCGCCCGCATAGAATAATTTCCGGTAGGCGCGCGGCGGCAGATAGGGGGTATGCGGGTCCCAATAATGCACAAAACAAAAGAACCGCTCATTGCAATGCTGTTCCAGCCATGGAAGCAGCCGCCGGTTGATCTCCCGGTTGTCTGCATTCAACGAAAGCGCCCGCCGCTGCGTCGGGTCTATGTAAAACTCATATCCCCGGTGAAAATCCAGCCGCCATTGGCTTAAATTGTCCACCGCGCATGTCGTGTAGCCCGCCTGATGCAACACCAGCGGCAGCCACGGCGCGGCCCGCGGGATGTCCTTGCCGCCCCCATGCGCCACTATCCCATGCGTAATGCTGAATTGGCCCGTGTTGATCGTCACAAACGACGGATGCGTGGGGATGGCGGGCGAAAGATGGCATTCACTGACCACCGCTTCCTGCGCAAACGCATCCATATTCGGCGAGGTGTCCCGGGGGTATCCATAACACCCGAGATGGTCCGCCCGCAGGGTATCAATCGCAATCAGGATAACGTTGAAGTTCGACATAGGCCTGTGGCTCCCATACTACCCCATTCCACCGGCGTATTTCTATTTTCCGCCCGAAGCATTGAATTTATTGATTTTTTGATAAAACGAACTCAAAAGACGCGATATTTAGTGGTAAAGAGGGGCTGACCACAATATATATTGCCTCAAAAGGCATCCTATGCTACAATGTCTCCCCGGAGGTACTATCGTGCGATTTGTTAAGCCTAATCGGAATTGGGTAGCCGCGGGAAGACGCTTATTCAGCGATCAGGAAGCGGTTTCCGGTGCGGTCGCGGTGGAAGAACGCAATGCCTTGTTGGGGAACGACTCCATGATGTCTGTTCCGGTGAATGAACCCATGATGAAGGGGGATCCCACGCAGCATTTGTTGACGGCGCTGGGCCGGTTTCAACGGCAGATTGCCAAGGCGGAAAATGGCGCGCCGCAGGGCATGTGGTCGGATGAATGCATGAATCAAATCATTGCCGGCATTGAAATTGCCCTCGAACAGGAATGGGACGGCGTAAAGGAAGCGCTGACGGATACGGCGCGTGTATTGCAGAGTTTTGAGGATGCCGGAAAAGCGCAACAATGCGTTTCTTTTCTCCGGGACAGCTATGAAATCCTTTGCCTCATGGTGGGCGATATCATTGTGGATAATGTCCGTTCGGGCGTGATGCAAAAGTGGCATGAGCGGTATCAGGCCATCGTGGATGAGATGCGTTTCGCGGGCATTCGTCTTGTGGATGATGAGGCGCGCCAGGAAGAAATGGAGGCGCGGTCCGTTGATCTGGAACTGCGGGAAGAAGAGACGCCGGTGGAAACCGCCGAACGCGGCGTTTTTCCCGAAGTGCCGGAGATGGAAGCGCCGGAAATTCCCGAGCCTTCCGCGATGGAAGAGGCGGACCCCACGGCCCCCTCCACGGTCTCCGCGTCCGCTTTTATCCTGCATCCCACGAGGCCCGCTCCGGAAGCGCAAGTGCCGGAACCGGATGTCGAATCGGAGATCGAAGAGGAAGAAGAACCAGAAACGAAAGAGGAAGAGGGAGAGGAAGAGGAACTGGAAGGCAAGCCTGATGAACCCGCTTTGGAAACACTGGTGGTCGGTGAACCGGACGGGACGCCGGCGGCGCAACAGGGTGCACCGCCTTCTTCCGATCTGTTTTCGACCGTGCGCGAAGCGGTGAAATGCGGCAACGTGGCCGAGGCCAAGATGCTGGCCCTTCAAGTGGCGCTGGATATGGCGAAACTCGAGGCGGACCGCGAAGAATCCCGCCTGCGGACGCTGGAAGCAGGACTGTCCCAGATTATGAAGGCCATTCAGGAGGCCCGGCAGGATGTGGCGCGCACGCAAAAGAACCTTGAGGCGACCGAACGCTTTGCGGGCGAATCACAGGCGGAATTTCAAGCGCGCCGGGAGCATGTGGAATCCCTGCACGGCCGCATGGCGGAGATCGAGGGGACCATGGCGGGCATTGATGCGCAAATCCGGGAACTCGAGGAGCGCCGCGAGGCCGAAGCCCGGCGCCTGGAATCCGTGCAGGCGGAATTGGATGAAGTGCTTTCCATCGAAGGCCGGTTCCAATCCGAAATGGATTCCCTGGCGGATTCCGAACAAACCGCGCGGGCGGCCCTCGAATTGTCCGAACGCAATGTGGCGGCCCTCGAACAGGAATGCGCCGAACGCGAAGAGGAAATTGCCGCGGCCCGGCGGGAATTGGGGCGCCGGAAACAGGCGGTTGTGGAGTTGGAACGCACCATCACGCAGATCGCGGGCGGCCCCGCGGCCCCCGCCCCGGGTGAAACGGGCATGTTGTTTTGAACGCATGGGTTTCGTGCAGGGCAGTATAATCACGGGTGAATGATTGACGGCGAAGAACCGGAGGGAGTCAGGTCCATTGGCTAGGAAAGGCGAAATAATCGGCGCGGCGGATTTCGGCTCGCGCGACGTGCGCGTGTTGATCGCGCGTAAAAGTGGCGATGGCGCCATTCAGATTCTGGGGCACGGCGTGGCGCCGGGGCGCGGGTGCGTGTCGCAGGGCGTCATCCAAGACCTGGGCGCGGCGCAACTGGCCTTGAAGCGCGCGCTGAAAGACGCGGAGAAGGAAGCCGGTGTGCGCGTGCCTTCCCTGTTTTGCGGCATCTCCGGGAAAAACGTGGAAACGTGCATCCGGGAGGGCAATGTGAAACTCGACAAGGGCATCGCCGAGTTCAGCCACATGGAGGAGGCGCTCGAAATGGCCGCGCGCGACGCGCTCGCGGCGGGGAAGCGCCCCGTGTATTCCATCACCTCCCAGGAATGGTATGTGGATGATCTGCGGGTCAGTGAACCCCTGAACATCCGCGGCAGCGTTCTCAAGGTGCGAGTCCATTTTGCGCTGCTCCCTTCGTTGATCGAAGACAACCTCACCATCTGTGTCGAATCGCAGGGGAAAGAACTTGAAGACGTCGTGTTTCTCCCCCTTGCCGCCGGGCTTGGATGCCTCACCCCCGAAGACATCGATCTGGGCGTGGCCGTATTGGACATGGGCCGGTCCAGCACCGGTCTCGCCGTGTACCGCGACCGCCGCATTCTCGGCACCCATTGCTTCGAGTGGGGCGGCTTCCACATCACGCGGGACGTCGCCGCGGGCCTGCAAATCTCGTTTGAAGAGGCCATAGACCTGATCATGCTCTATGGAATTCCCGAACGCCTCATCCGGCTGGAAGCGCAAAAGCGAAGCGGCGAGGAAATCAAGGCGGGGCCGGAAGAGCCGGACCGCGACGCCAGCATCAAACTCAAAAGCGCCGTTCAGGGCGCTCCCGGCATTGTGCCCCGGAGCGAACTCGACAGCATCGTGTTCGAGCGTTCCCAGGAATTGCTCAACCGCGTCCACCAACACCTGAATTCGCGCGGGCTGTCAAAACACGTGGTGCGCGGCGTGGTGCTCACCGGCGGCTCCGCCATGATTCGCAATCAGGCCCTGCTCGCCGAAACCCTTTTCCAGGCCCCCGCGCGCATTGGGATGCCCGTCGGAATTGATGTGCTGCCGCAACCCGTCAACACCCCGGAATTCGTTCCCCTCATCGGCGTGGTGCGCCATGGCTTCGAATACCGCGAGGCCCTGCGCAGCGGACGCCTCCGCGTCCCGCAAGGGGTTGTGGGACACATGGTGCGCGGCATCGGCAATATCTTCAAGAAATACTTCTTCTGAAAAACTCCCCCTTCCCCCCCCGCGTTTCGTTGCTTCTTTCTTTTTCATGCAAAGAGAAAGAAGACGTTATCTCGGACGTATCCTGAATCTTTGGCTCCGGTCATGGCCCGATCCCGGGGCCCCCTTGTCATTGGCCGCTTTCGTGCCATCTTCCGTGGACGACGCACCATCCCGCGCGGGCGGAATCTCCACCAACGCGGGCAGGTTGGAGGTTTCCGGACCGGGCAACGGACGCAGCGCGCTCACCGGCAACAACGGTTCATACTCCGGCTCCCGTTCCGGTTTCCGCTTGCGGTTCGGCACCAGGGTGTAGCCGATGATGTCGCCCAAGTCCATCAGGAAGGCAATAATCACCAGAAATACTTCCTTCAACCCGAGGCTCTTGAAATCGAATATCTTTGAAAACACCGCAAACAACGGGCTTTCCAACCGCACCACACTGGGCAGCATCACCCCCGAAGGCCCCGCGAGGTCCTTGCACACCACCCGCAATTGTTGCTGCATCTTGTCAATGTCATCCACACTGGCCGGTTGCACCGAGTTCAAAATCACATCCGCCTGTTCTTTGGTCTTGATGGCCTGTTCCACCGCATCCAGCTCCACCTGCGTCGTCTTTTGCAGCAGGGTCAGCTTATAGTCTTCTTCCTTGGCATACTGTCCGTACCCCGCCGGCGCTTTCCGCAGCCCCTTCACCTCCGCGTCCAATTCCCCTTCCTGCTTGGCGAGTTGCCGCAACAATTCCGTGCGCTTTTCCGTCAGCGATTTCGTCACCTCCGCCAGATACGTCTCATACACCGACCGCATCGAGTCATTGGAATACCGCAGGAAAAAGTCCCGGTCCGCCGTCCGGTACAACACGTCCAGATTGAACGAAATCGAAATAAACGCCACAATCGTCATCCCCAGCACCCCCAGGATATTCAACCGCTTATGTTCCCCGATTACCGCCACTTTCAGTGCAAACAACATGATCCCGATGGCCACCGACATCCCCAGCGCCATCACCGAGCACTTCCACAGCGTGCCATCCCACAACGGGATAGTCACCACCGGTTCCGGCAAAATCGAGTCATGGAGGCTCACATAGGTGGTCCACATGGACACTACCCCCAAAACCACCACCGCTATCATAAATAGAAACCGGACGATAAAGCCCATATAACCTCCGAACGCTGTCTTTTTGCCCAACTACACTATACCCGCTTTCTCTGAAAAGTTCCAAAAGTGAACGGATTCACCCCACACGACATCCTGTTTCTGGCAAACGGCGTGCGTTTGCGCTTTTTCAAGATTTATAGTAATTATGTTCCCCAAGAGAATGAAACGGTGTTTTTATCCGGGTGTTGTGGTAGAGTGGTGACGGAATGAACGGGACCATGGGCAAGGGTGGAGGAGTGCATGATTCGGCAGACAATGGATACGTCCGATAGTTCGGCGGACTATAATGAACCGTCCTCGCTGGGACGTCAATTGGACCGGTTCCGGCGGCTCCCGTACGACAAGGAAGTGGCCATGCGCTGGGTTGTCTTGGCGGTGGCCGTGTGCGCCTTCGTGGAAATCATCGGGCGGTTCCTTTTTGAGTTTCATTTTATCAGCGCCGAATTGCGGGATGTGTCCAGTTTTATTTCGTTGGCGGTGCTGTTCGTGGTGGGCGTGTATGTGTTTGCCCGGGTGCACACGGCGCCCATCGTCCGCGTGGCCATTTTTACGGGGATGGCCTGCGGCATCTTGTTTCAGATATCCGACATTATTGATGAAATGGCCTGGGCGCAGCACATCGCCTTGCTGGCCAAGAACACCCCCGCGCACAAGTTGTTTGAGCAGACGGTGGTGGTGATTGGTTCGCTGTTGCTGCTGGCGGGATTCTGTTTTGCGCTGTTGGAGAACGAGGACACCTTGCGCGAATTGCAGGCGGAGCGCAAGCGCCTTTTTGAAAACATCGCCGAGCGCCGGCGGGCCAAACGCGCCCTTAAGGACGCCCACCGCGCCCTTGAAGCAAAAGTCGAGGAACGCACCGCGGCCCTGGCTGAAGTGAATGAGCAATTGCGGGTGGAACTGAGTGAGCGCCGGCGGGCCGAGGCGACATTGGCCAACCGGCTTCGGGTGGAAGAAGGCTTGGCGGCCTGCTCGCACATGCTGCTGGCCAGTGGCGAGCCGGAGGAGGCGCTGAACAAAGCGCTGCACCAACTGCTGACCCTCTCGGGGGCCAGTCATGTCTATATATTCGAAAATGAACAAGACCCGGACCTGGGGCTTTGCATGCGCATGACGCATCAGGCCTGGGAGCCGGGCAAGGTGCAATGGCATCACACGACGGCCCCCGTGCGGATAGCCTACAGCGACGGCTTTGACCGGTGGCGTCATGCCATGATGCATGGGAAACCCATTCACGGTTCCGTGGACGCCCTGCCGGAGAGCGAGCGGGTATGGCTGATCCCGTATGGCGCACAATCCGTATTGCTGTTGCCGATCGGCTGGGAAGGGCAATGGCGGGGGTTTCTGGGCTTTGATGAAACACAGACGGCCCACGGGTGGTCCCCGGACGAAATCCGCATGTTGCAGACGGCGGCGGAGATGGTGAGCGCGTGCCGTGAACGGCAGCACGCCGAAGACTCTTTGCGGCATGCCTTTGACTCCTTGGAGCGGCGGGTGGCGGACCGCACGGCGGACCTTACGCGGGCCAATGAACAACTTCAGCAGGAGATAGCCGAACGGCAACGGGCGGAACAGGATAAGGCGCGGCTGGAATCGCAATTGGTGCAGACGCAGAAAATGCAGGCCATCGGAACATTGGCCGGGGGCATCGCGCATGATTTCAACAACATTCTGTCTTCCATTCTGGGATTCAGCGAACTGGCCCTGCACAAAATGGAACCGGGCAATCCCTTCCAGCGGCATTTCAATGAAATTCTGAAGGCGGGCAACCGCGCCAAGGAACTGGTGCGGCAAATCCTGATTTTCAGCCGGCAAACCGATCAGGAACGCGCGCCCGTGCATCTGCACCTTATCGCCAAGGAGTTGCTCGCCCTCCTGCGCGCCTCGACGCCCGCCAATATTGAAGTGCGGGAATTCATTGATGCGCACGCCGGGGCGGTCTTGGCGGACCCGGGGCAGATTCATCAGGTGTTTCTCAATCTGTGCACCAACGCCCAACACGCGATGCGGGTCACCGGCGGAGTGCTGGAATTGCATGTGGCCCCCACCCGAATGGAACAGGCGCTCCATACCCCGCATGGTGATCTCGAACCCGGCGACTATGTTGCAATTACGGTATCGGATACCGGCCATGGGATTGATGCGCCCACCATGGAACGCATCTTCGAGCCGTTTTTCACCACCAAAGGCGTCGGG